>JAZUJQ010000300.1:0-1533 GCA_045642845.1 Kiritimatiellia bacterium | reverse complement strand
GCATCGACAACGCCGCCGCGCGCGTGGCGAACCTGACGATCGACGGCGGCCTCGTCGGCGACAACGGCGGCAACGTCCAGATCACGGCGAACGGCGGCACGCTCGAAAACTGCATCGTGCAGAACGGCTACTGCAGCTACTGGAACGGCGGCGGCGGCAACATCTGCATGCTCGCGGGCCGCGTTTCGCGCTGCGTGATCAAAGCCGGTTTCACCAACCACAGCTCCGACCAGTCGTCGGGCAACGGATCGAACGGCTCCGGCATCATGGCCAAAGCGGGCGTCATCGAGAACTGCCTCATCGTCAGCAACGGCGTCGACGCGATCCGTTCGTCGCGCATCAACGGCTCGGATCACGACGGATACTGCCCGGTGTTCCTCGAAGGCACGGCGTCTATGGTCAACTGCACGATCGCCGCGAACAGCTGCAAGAGCGGATGCGGCGGCGTGTACGTCAAAAACGGCGCCACCGGGGTTTCCGTGGTCAACTGCGCGATTTTCGGCAACACCGTGAAATCCCCATCCAACGCTTCCGACACGGTGTACAAAGGCGCCGGTTCGCAGTTCGTCAACTGCGCCTGCGACAGCGGCGTCACGATCTCCGGCGGAACCGGCTGCAAGAGCGGCGCGCCCGGATTCAAAAACGCCGCAACGGGCGATTACACGCTCGCCGGCACCGGTTCGTTGCTCTGCGACGCGGGCTGCGACTACGCCGCGACCGACGCGACGTCGGCCGTCGACCTCGCCGGGCTCCCCCGCGTGTTCGGCAGCGCGGTCGACATCGGCTGCCACGAATGCCAGGGCGGAAGCGGCGGCGAAGAAGAAGATGATGATGACGATGATGATGACGACGACGAACTTTCCGCCACGGTGACGCACTCCGGATTCTCAGGATCCATTCCGCTCGCGATCAACGTCTCGGCGACCGTCACCGGCGCGACCGGGACGCTTACGTACAAGTGGGATTTCGACGGCGACGACATCTACGACGTGACGACTCAGGATTCAACCGCATCCTGGACTTACACGACAGTCGGCGAATACACCGTCTCGCTGCGCGTCGAGGACGGCGGAACCGGCGAGGTTTTCGAAACCACGCTCGACGACCATGTCATCGCGCGCGCCGCGGGCAACGTCTTCCACGTCGCGAAAAACGGCGATGACGCGACGGGCGACGGGTCCGCGGCCAAACCGTTCCTCACGATACGCCGCGCGCTGCAGGCGACGGGTTCGTCCGAGTCCGTGATTTACGTGGGTGACGGCACGTACGACGAAACCGCGGATTCATCGAGCAGCGCGATCACGCTCTCGGCGCCGATCGAAATCATCGGCGAATCCGGAAGCCCGTCCAAAGTCACGGTCAAGTGCTCGACGGCATCGGTGCGCGTGTTCCGCATCGACAACGCCGCCGCGCGCGTGGCGAACCTGACGATCGACGGCGGCCTCGTCGGCGACAACGGCGGCAACGTCCAGATCACGGCGAACGGCGGCACGCTCGAAAACTGCATCGTGCAGAACGGCTACTGCAGCTACT
>JAZUJQ010000299.1:0-6632 GCA_045642845.1 Kiritimatiellia bacterium | reverse complement strand
CGACATCCTCGTCATCACGCAGTCCGATCTGACGATCGAGCCGTACGGCGATTCGTCGGTCGCCGAGATCCTCGCCAAGAGCACGATCGGTCCGGGCGACGTCCGCATCTCGCTGTTCACGGTGCAGACCGGCGCCGACCGCGTCACGCTCCGCAATCTTTCCATCACGTACGAGTGCAATTCCAGTCCCGTGGGCAGCGCGCTCGGCAAAGGCGGGCGCGTCATCGACTCGTACGCGAACTACACGACTGTCGAGGGCTGCGAATTCCACCCGGTGGGAACCCCGAACGCCGGCAACGGGTACGGCGGCAGCTGGGTCGTTTATTCGGAAGCGCCGGACGGCTACGCCAGCGAAAACACCGCCACGAATCTGCGTGTCAGCGGGTGCCTGTTCGACGGCATCAAATCGTTGCAGCTCATCAAATGTTCGTACAAGCAGGTGATCGAATGCAATAAGTTCCTGAACTGCGACAGACAGCCGTTTTACGCCGTAAAGAGCCATCCGGGCGATCTGCTGTGCGTTTCCAACCTGTTCGTGAACAGCCATTCGATCAATACCGTCGGCCCGAATTGGAGCGAGTTGGAAAAGGGTGAAATCGCGTATAACATCTTCATCACGACGACGGGAGAGCCCTTCATCGACAAAGGCATGCACGGACTTACCGGGGACCAGTGCCCGATCCACCACAACACCGTGATCGGATGTTCGGACTTCATCAAAGTCACGACGACGAACGGCACCGTGCCGCTTTGGCATCCGCAGATCTTCGACAACCTGATCGTGCTGGCCGACGGCGGCTTCGTCATCGACGAGACCGCTACGGCTTTCAACGGCGCCAACACGTCGAGTTTCCAGACGGGGAAGGGCGCCTTCCTCCGCAACAACGCCTATTTCGCCGCTTCGCTGTCGGGCGGCGCTCTCACTCTGCTGCCCGGGTTCGATCTGTCGAACGGCCTTGAAGTCGCCGACAACACCGCGCTGCCGGCCGGGCCGACGTTTTATTCGACGGACCTGTCGGACCCGGATTCCTACCGTCTGGTGAACTCGGCCTATCCGTGGGTGGAACAGGGCTGGACTTCCGACGGCGTTTATCCGTCCTACATCGGCGCCCGTCCGCCGATCAACGGCGCCGATGTCGACGAAACTATTCTCGGCGATCCGTCGTTCACGCGCAATCCGGACGGCTCGTACACGGTTTCCGGCGTGCTGGCCGCAGGACGCGGCGTGTCGCTCACCGCCGAATTCACGGACGGCACCGAACTCGCGCTGACGGACGGCGCCGTCGACGCCGTGCATTCGTATTCCAGGACCGTCGTTCCGGGCGTCGACATCGACGAGGACGCCATGTACGGGATCGTCGTGAACGCCTCCGGCACGACGGGAAGCGCCAGCGCCGAGTGCCCCGGAGTGTTTTACACCGGTGAAATCACGGTTTCCGCCGTCACGAACGCCAAGGAATCCAATCTGCAGCCCGGTTCGTTCACGATCAGCCGCGCCGACACGCCGGAGGCGATGCGCCTGCCTCTGACCGTTCAATTCGAGCTTTCCGGTTCCGCTTCCGAAACCGTGGATTTCGAGCGCCTGGCCCGGACGGTGACGATTCCCGAGGGCGAGTCGTCCGCGACGGTCTGGATCACGCCGATCTTCAATCCGGAGTGCGTCACCGACACCGAGGTCGTCCTGACCATCGTCGACGGGCCGTACACTCTCACCGACGGGAAAACCGGTTCGATGACGATCAAGAACTACGCAGTGGCGACTGGCGACATCTACGTCGACGCCCTGTTGGGCGATCCCGACAACGGCGGCACGATCGACTCTCCGCTCAAAACCGTGGCGCAGGGCGTGTCCGTGGCGAAGACCACCGGAGACGTAGTTCACGTGAAGGGCGGCGACGACCGCGTCTACGAAATCGCCGGCAGCGGCGATTTCGTGGTGTTCGCGGGTTCCAAGGTCACGCTCCGTCCGTGGGACGACGATCCGGTGGTGATCACGGTTTCCCCGGATCTCGGAAATCTGGTGCACGATCCTGTCGTCGTCCAGATTCCGGAGGGGTGCGACGACGTCACGATCAGCGGCATTTCCTTCGTGTGGAACGCGACGTTGGCGAGAGCCTATCCGGGAAACTCGCTGAGCAACCGCGGAAGCTTGATCAACGTCAAAGGGCACAGGTGTCTGATCGAAGGTTGCTCGTTCCTGCAGAACGGCGGCGGGTACGCCGGCTACAACGGCAGAAACGTGATCAGCACCGGCGCGGATCAAAACCATCTCATGCTCGGAACGAACATGTGCGTCAGAGGCTGCGTGTTCCGCGATGCCATGGCCTATGATTATCCCAGCGGCACGCCGCACGTCAACACTTCGATGGTCGTCATCGAGGGAAGCTACAACCAGACGATCGAGGGATGCTTCTTCACCAACTGCGTGGCGGCGCTTTCGGCGCTCAAAGGCAGTTCCGGGTTCACGACCTTCACCAGCAACGTGATGGTGAACTGCTGCTCCTTCAAGAGCAACGGCACCGGAAATTACGGTGAAATGTCCACGGGCGAAATCTCGTTCAACACGTTCGTCACGGAAAGCGGCAATCCGTTCATCGTGAAGGGATCCAACGGCCTCGGCGGCACTCCGGTCAAGATCCACCACAACACCGTCGTGGGCGGTCCGTTGGTCGAGGTGAAGGCGAACAACGGCGCGACCATTCCGCTCTGGTATCCGGCGATATTCGACAATCTCGTCGTCGCCGGCGAAGCTGACGTGATCGTGGAGACGGGAACGGCTCTGAACGGAACCAGCAAATCCAGCTTCACCACCGGCAAGAACGCGACATTCCGGAACAACTCCTATCTGGCGGACGCCATGAACGGCGGCACTTTGACGGACTTGGCCGGCTACGACCTGAGCGCCGGTCTGGCCGTTTTGGACAACTACGAGCTGCAGGAGTCGCCGAAGTTCTCGGCGACGGACGACATGTTCTCGCCCGATTTCTACCGTCCGCGCGTCGTCAGCCGCGACTACGGCGGTCTCGGCCGCGGCGGCTGGACGGACGGCGGCACGAAGCCCGCCTACATCGGAGCTCTGGAGCCCGTCGTCGTCAGCGGAATGTCCGTCATATTCCGCTGATCCGCGCTGATTTGACGCAGGGCCTCGGGGAGAACGCCGCAGCGGCGCAATCCCCGGGGTCTTTCATTTGAACACGGACGTTGAGGCGCGGCGCATTCTCGGCGGCCTGTTTTTCCGCCGCTTACGGCGCGCTCTCTCGCAGATCGTCCAGCACGGGCGTGTCGTGCAGAGTGACGGATGCCGGTGCCTTCGACAGATCGAAGACCTCCACGGTGTTCACGCCTGCGGCGAGGAACGGCGCCGGAACGTAGAGCGTCCGTTGCGGACCGCGCGCATCGAACCGGCCGAGGTGGCGTCCGTTCATCCAGACTTCGCCGCGGTCTCCGCCGTTCACTTCGAGGAACGTGTCGCCTGAGGCCGGGAGCTCGAACGTTCCGCGGAAAAAGGCCGGACCTCGTTTCGCGCGTTTGCGCCATTTGAGGCCGGTGCGGTCCGAGAGAGGCAGGCGGAATATTTCGTAGTGATACTGGTTCTGGCGGCCGAGACGGATCGTGTTCGTGATGCCTTTCCGATCGGCGAGGCGGGGCCCGTAATTGACGCGGCCGCCGGCCATGACCAGCACGTCGAGCGTCGCGCCTTCGGCCGGGATGTCGAGACTGATCGCGGCTTTCGGTCCGTCGCGGAACGCGCGTCCGACCCATCTGCCGTCGAGAAACACCTCGGCGCGGTCGTGGACCTCGTCGAGGACGAGCGGCGTTCCCGACAGCGGGCCGCGCAGTTTCGTGCGGTATAGGATGTAGCCGTATCCCTGTCCGACTTTTTCCATCGGTTCCGGACACGTTTCGAGGCGCGGCGACGGATCGAGCGCGGAGAGATTGTCGAACAGCGCGGCGCGTTCGGACAGCGCCACGACGCCCGGGGCGATGCGTTCGGCCTGCGGCGGCAGTTTGACGCGCGGGATCTTCATGTACCTGGCGAAGACCTTTTTCACGGCTTTGTACTTGTCGGTCGGCCGTCCGTCCTCCGTGAGCAGGCAGTCGTAATCGTAGCTCGACACGTCGTCATGGTACGCGCCGTCGTCGTTGGCGCCGGCCATGTAGCCGAAGTTCGTGCCTCCGTGCCCCATGTAGAAATTAACCGAAGCTCCGGACGCGAGGATATCTTCCGTTTCCTTGGCGATTTCGGCGGCGGGGCGGGTGATGTGTTTTTCGCCCCAATGGTCGAACCAGCCGATCCAGAACTCCATGCACATCATCGGCCCGTGTTTTTCGTATTCGGCGAGTTTGGCGAACGCTTCCGTCGCGCGCGAACCGAAATTCGCGGTTTTGAACACGCCGGGCAACGCGCCGCCCTGCAGCATCGAATCGCACGGACCGTCGGACGTGTAGAGCGGGACGTCGATGCCGCGCCGAACGAGGCCTTCGCGCAGGTGTTCCAGATACAGCGAATCGTTGCCGTAAGAGCCGTATTCGTTCTCGACCTGGACCGCGAGGACCGGACCTCCGCGCGTCGACTGCAGTGCGGCGATGCGCGGAATCAGCTCGTCGAACCAGGCGTCGACCGCCTCGAGATACTTCCGGTTCATGCAACGCAGGCGGATTCCGTCCTCGCGCAGCAGCCACCACGGGAGCCCGCCGAAATCCCATTCAGTGCAGATGTACGGACCGGGACGCACCAGAACGTGCATTCCGAGTGCGCCGACGAGCCGGATGAACGCTTCGAGATCCAGCATTCCCCTGAAATCGAACTCCGCCGCCGGGGCCGGCTGATGCAGGTTCCAGCAGACATAGGTTTCGATCGTGTTGAACCCGGCGGCTTTGAGTTTCAGAAGGCGGTCGCGCCAGTATTCCTTCGGCGTGCGGAAATAGTGCATGGCCGCGGAGACGATCCGGAACGGCTTCCCGTCAAGCGTGAACCTCTTGTTTTCAATTTTAAGGATGCTCATCGTTCTTTTCGTTTTTGCCGGGTCCGCAGGCAACCGAATTCAAAAAATCCTCCATCGGCCGCCGACGATTGAAATTCATGACTGCTTCTCGACGAATATCCGGCGTTTCTATTTCGCGGCATCTTCGCGCCGAAGGCCCGGCTTGGAGCGAAACGCCTTGATGTGAAACGCAATGACCGCGAACAGGAACAGCGCGCACGGAATCGCGAAGGTGAAGTCGCCGAACCGCGCGTAAAGCGTCACCGTGCGGTCGCGGTTGACCGGAACGTCGCTGATGAACATTCCCGCGGCGTCCTGCCAGACAGGCACGGAGCCGTCCGGCATGACCACGGCGCGCATTCCGAAGTTCGACACGCGCACGAACGGGATGTTGTTTTCGACGGCCCGCAGACGCGCTTCCGCGTGATGCTGTCTGTATTCGTCCGAGCCGCAGAACCAGGCGTCGTTGCTGTGCGAAATCAGGATGTCGGAAATGCGCGCGGAACCGCGGGCCGCGCGGGCGAACGTGTCCTCGAAGCAGATGAGCGGCGAGAGCTTCGCTTTGCCGCCGACATCGAACGCCACGGGGCGTGTTCCGGCTTTGCACGATATGCCGGACGGCGAAAACCGGCGCAGAAACTTGAACCGGTCGTCGAGCGGAAAGTATTCGCCGAACGGAATCAGATGGCGTTTCACGTACATGCCGTCGAGACCGTCTTCGGTGCAATGCACGACGACGTTCATGACCTGGTCGGCCTCCAGATCGACGCATGCGCCGGCGATGATCGGCGCTTTGCAATACCGCGTGAGAATGCACATTTCGGCGTCGAGCGTGGGATCGGGGACGTTCCGCCACAGCGACGTCTCCGGCCAGAGCACGGCGTCGACGCCGACCGCGGGCGCGTTGGTCGTGCAGTCGAGCAAACGCGTGAGCGACTGTTTCCATTCCTGCGGATCGTTTTCGAAAATGCACGGCTGATCGTGCGAGACGACGAGCAGTTTCACCGAATCCAGTCCGCCGGCGTTCCATTCCTCGTGCAACGCGCGGAACCTGTGCGTGCCGGCGACGAACACGATCATCGCAAGAAAAATCGACAGCGAAAGATCGAAGTGCCTGCGCGAGACCGGTGCGGTGCGGCGGAACGAGCGGAATATCCGCAGAACGGCGCCGGACAACGCGTCGGCGAAGACGATCACCGCAGCCGAAACGAGCTGCACGCCGCCGAACGCCGCCAGCTGCGAAATCGCCGGATCGCCGGCGAAGACGACGCCGGCCGAGTACCACGGGAAGCCGCCGAACATCCAGCCGCGCAGCCACTCGGCGCCGGCCCAGAGCGCGGCCGCCGCCAGCGGCGAAACCGCCTCGCGGAACGCGATGCGGCGGCGCAGCGCCGTGAATTCGTCCGCCGCGGCGTTTTCTTCACCGGATCCTTCGTCCGCATCGACGAGCCGCGCGTGCGCGGCCGCGGCATGACGCTCGGCGAGGTTCTCGTCGTCGTCAGACAGCTCCGCCTCACGGAGTTCGCTCACCTGGAAAGCGAGGAACTCGAGTTCTTCGGCCGAAAGCGCCTCGCCCACCCCCGCACGCCGTTCCACCAGCTCCCGATAGCGACAAAACGCCTTTTCGAAGTCGCCGCGCCCTACCCC
>JAZUJQ010000298.1:0-2834 GCA_045642845.1 Kiritimatiellia bacterium | reverse complement strand
CGGGGCGCGGGGGCCGCGGGAGACGGCGGCGGCGCAGGCGATGGCCTGGAGGGTGAAGAAGGAAAAGCCGATGGGCAGGATCACCGAGCCGAGGAACGGGTAGGCGGAGTCCATCGCGAAACCTGTCAGCGATTCCACCGCGGTTTCACCGAACCAGCCGGCGACGGCCAGCGCCGGCGGCATGAGGCACTGCGCGAAGAAAAACATCGCGTACTTGAAGAACGCGAGCAGGGCCAGGTTCAGCGTCACGGCGGCGACGAGCGCGCGGCGCGCCTTCGCCGTGCCGCGGTGACGCGCGATGTAAAGCGAGGCGGCGTGGTTGAACGCGGCCGACGCGAGCGGAAGCGCGGCGAAGGCGACGCTCCAGTACGCGTAGAAAAACACCGACGCGGCGAGCAGCGCGAGCTTGCGCCACACCGACTTCTCCGGGAGAAGCCAGTGCAGCGAGAACACGATCGCGAAGAAAACCGCGAAAACCGTCGTCGGGAAAAGCATTTTACTTGATGCTGAAAATGAACATGTTGGACCCGACGCGCTCGGGTTTCACCGTGCGCTTGTCGAATGCCGGGGAAAGCAGAACGGAACCGCGCTGTATTTCGCGGACGTCGACGCTCTGTTCGACGTCGGAGAACAACGGCTTGTCTGCGCGGAAGACGAGCAGGTCGGCGCCGGTCTGTTCGATCGCGGAGGTCATCTCCTTGAACCACTTCGCCTTCGGCATGGAGCGCACGAGGAGGCAGATCGCGTTGAGGCGGTTTTCCTTGATCACCTTGACCAGGGTGTCGGGCTCGATGTCGGAATAGTAGTCGAGCGCGACGACCGGCATGAGGCGCAGGCGGTGGTACGAGCAGAACATACGGTAGGGCATGATGTCCGTCATCGGCGTGTGAAGCAGCGAACCGTCGGGCGCCTGGGCGAAGAGCACCGGGGCGACGGCCGAAACGTTTTCGAGGCGGCCGCGCAGATCGTCGAGCAGTCCGGACACGGCGTCGGGATCGCTTTCGCGCATCATCGCGACGCCCGTGGGAAGCGGGCCGGCGGATATGCTGCCGATGCGGGCGCGGGCGAGGCCGAGTTCCGGAGAGAACGGAGCGATGGACCACCAGCCGTAGGCGATGTCCGTGGGAATCGGCAGCGGCGTGGCGAAGACGCGCTTGCCTTCGACGATGCCGATGGCGCCGTCGCCGCGGACTTCGAGACGCAGCGAGATGTCGCCGGCCGGGCGGATCCATGCGCGCGATTCGCTGGTGCGGATTTCGCCGTCGCGCCACGTCTGGATGCGCAGGTAGCCGTCGCCGTCGAAACCGAAGCGGATCATGGCGCGCGAGGAGCGGCGGGCGTAGAGCCAGAACGCGCCGACGGATTCGCCGAGGGAGACTTCGATGAAGCCGTCGCGCATCAGTTCGGATTTCTTGAGCCGCAGATACGCTTCGCTCATGTCCGAGGCGGCCTGCAGGTCGTACGCGCCGGCGATGGCGGCCAGCGGCGTGCCGAGCGCGATCCACGAGTCGGAAAGGCGGCGGATGTCGAACGATTCGGAAATGGGTTCGGTGAGGGGCAGGAAGCCGTCGTAAAGTTCGTTCACGGCCTCCTGCGGCGAATTCTTCGCGCAGTCGCGCACGAAATCGAAGAACACGCTGGATTCGGGAATCGTGAGCAGCTCCGCGGAATCGATGTCATGGCCGAACCCGAGGCGCTGCGTGTCGCCGCGCGCGCCGAGGTCGAGCAGTTCGTGCATGTTCGCGTAACGGTCGGAAGGCTCGTCGAGGAATGACTGCAGCGCCAGACGCGCGCGGATGTCCGTCTTGTCGCGCTGCACGACGGAGCGGAGAATTTCGCGCCCTTCCGCGCGCTGGTCGTGTTTGTTGAGCCAGTTGGCCTGGGCGATGGCGATCGAGGTGTTTTCGGGGAACGCGCGTGCGTAGAGGTCGAGCAGTTCCGAAGCCTCCTGGCTCCTCTGCGACTCTTCGAGCAGACGGGCGCGTTCGATCACCAGATCGATGCGGCCGGGTTCGATCATGAGCGAGCGGCCGTAGGCGTCGGCGGCTTTCGCCGTTTCGCGCATGCGGGTGTACGCGTTGCCGAGGAACGCCTCGGCCTCGGCGTTGTAGACCTCGTTGGAAGCCCACTGTTCCCAGCAACGCGCGGCTTCGGCGTATTTGCCTTCGCCGTACGCGCGCAGACCGAGGGAGCGCCACGACGCCTTTTCCGAAAGCGTGTCGTCGGCGCGCGCCGCGAAGTCGGCGAGCTGGTAGAAGAGCGTGAGGTCTTCGTCGCTCGCCTTCGGGCGCAGCGTGATGCGGCCGAGCACGCGCGACGGGCTCACGCCCGGCGGCACGGCCGACTCTTCGTCGACGACCAGCACCTCGGGCATCGAAGCGACGAAATTTCCGACCGAGGCGAGTTTGCGCATCGCGAGCGGGAAGCGGATGGCGAGCCTTTCGGTCGAGTCTCCGGCGAGCGTGCGCAGGCCGGGGAGGAGGCTGGATATCCACGCCCTGAGCGCGGGGATTTTCTCGACCGGGTATTCGGAGGCGTCGAGGTAAAGCCCGTGCGCGGAGGTCTGAAGGAGTTTTTCGACGATTTCATCGGGGCTGATGGACGAAATCGAATCGGCGTCGTGCAGCGTGAGTTCCGGGAACACGCGGGCGTGCGAGGCGGCGGCGAGCAGATCGAGGGTGGAGCCGTCGATCGTCGGGAACGACACGGGCGACGCCGCGTAGACGTCGAGCCACGGCGGCGACACGATCGTGTAGCGGAAGGCGTTGCGGCGCAGATCTTCGGCGAGACGGCCCGGATCGGCGGCGAGCGCCGGCGGCCACGTGACGATGGAG
>JAZUJQ010000297.1:0-7023 GCA_045642845.1 Kiritimatiellia bacterium | reverse complement strand
CTCCTTGGCTCACAGAACGACATGGCTACGCTCCGTCTTCGGCGTCGCGCTGCTCCGTTGCCGCAAGGCCCTCAAGAAGGCGATCGAAGAAGCGTCCGGCGATGAAAAGGTCGGCATGCAGATCGTCTACGCCGTCGCCGAAGCCCCGATGCGCCAGATCGTCGAGAACGCCGGCCGTCAGGAAGCGGCGCTCGTCGTCGCCAAGGTCGAAGCCGCGGCCGCCTCCAACGGCTACGACGCCCGCAACGACGAATACGTCGACCTCGTCGAAAAGGGCATCGTCGATCCGGCCAAGGTGACGCGTCTGGCCCTCCAGAACGCCGCCTCCGTCGCCGGCCTCCTGCTCACGACCGAGTGCATGATCGCCGACCTTCCCGAAAAGAAGGAATGCTCCTGCGGCGGCCACGGCGCCCCGGGCGGCATGGACGGCATGATGTAATCGACCGATTCGTCAACCGACAAAAAAAGGACCGGGCCCCGCCCGGTCCTTTTTTTGTCGTTCAAACGGACGTTCGATTGGAAAACTCGACGCGCAAGGACCTGACGAAGGTTGAATCAAACCGATTTCCGAATCCGTTGTTCCTTTTGCATTTTCACTTTCCTTTCCGCCGTCGAAAACCGGCGGATTTTGAATTTGCACACCATGATTCACGAGCTTCCGCATCGGGCCGCGCATGCGACCCGGAGCGGAAGCGCCGGGCGCTAGAACCCTATCGGCGCGGTGGCGGCCCGGCCGCCGTTGGACTTCATTCTGGCTTCCTCGCGGAGCGCGTTCAGCAGATCTTCGTGTGTCACCGTGTCTCCCAGATAGTAGAACGACTGGCGGACCGTCCGGAAATCGCCGGGAGCCAGGTTCTCGATTCGGGCGAGCTCGCGCTCTTCGTCCGGCGAAAGTTTCGTCCCGAACGTCCGCTCGAAAAACAGCTTCCGGCCGGATTCGTCCAGATAGTCGAATTCCAGTTTGAACGTGAACCGGCGCATGACGGCCTGATCGAGATTTCTGAAGAAGTTCGTTGCGGCAACCATCACGCCATTGAAATCCTCCATCTGCTGCAGAAGCTCGTTGACCTGCGTGACCTCCCAGTTTTGATGCGCGTTGGCCCGGTTCTGAAGGAGTCCGTCGATTTCGTCGAAGAACAGAATGGCCCCGTCGGCTTCGGCCTCGCGGAAGGCGCATCTGATGTTTTCCTCCGTCTGGCCGACATAGCATCCGAGAATGTCCGATCCTTTTTTGACGATCACGCGTTTTCCGGTCCGCGCCCCGAGGTATTTCACGAATTCCGTTTTTCCGGTTCCCGGAGGTCCCCAGAGCAGGATGTTGAGGCGCGGTTTGTCGACGGCCGTGCCGTCGAGCAGGTCGCGGTCGTGGTTCGCGACGCATTCGACCAGACGTTCCAACCGGAACCCGCCTTTGAGATTGAGGCCTTCGAGCGAATAGTCCTTGGCGGGGAGAAAGCCGCGATCGAGCGGGGTTCCCATGAGCTGGCAATGTTGCCGCATGAGGCGCTCGATCGCGGAACCGACGTCCCGTTTGCCGGGCGCGAGACGCTTCACGTTTTCCAAAACGGTCGCGATGCCTCCGGCGGACGTGTTGTATTTGGCCGCCAGACCGGGGATGTCGTCCGCCGGAACCAGTTTCCCGAGGCCGAGTTTTTCGATGGAATTTTTCCAAATGGACTCCCGTTGCGCGACGGTCAGCCGATCGAAACGGATCGAATAATCGAAACGGCGGCGGACGGATTCGTCCATTGTGCGCGGAGACGCGTTGCAAATCCAGACCGCCGGAATCTTCATCCCGTCGAGAAGCGTGTTCACGATTCCTTTTTCAGTCGATCCGGCCCTGCCGAACAACATCATGCCATCGCTTCCGCGAAGGAGTTCGTCCGCCTCGTCGATGATGATCAGGGAGTCGCCTCCGTCCATCTGTTCGTTGCACATCTGGATGCCGACCATGCGGCTTGCGGATTCCATGTTGCGGCCTTCGGAGTCGCCCTGCCGGATTTCGCACGTCATGCGCCCGGTCTCGCGGGCTAGCGAATGCGCGAAGGAGGATTTTCCGGTTCCCGGAGCCCCGTACAGCAGAATGTTGCATTTGCCGCCCTTTGAACACGCCGCCAACAGCGAGCGGAGGCATTCGCCGTGGGTTTCGGCCAAGTCCCCGTAGAACGACCAGGGCAGAGCGTCCTTCTTCCCGCATTCGAAGAACCGGTGCGTGAGGGCCTCGTCGGAACTGCCGTCCAGAAAACTTCCGTACACCGAACCGTTGAACGTCCAATCGTCGTCGAGAAGATTGTACTTGCGCAGCCGTCCGCCGGACGACATGGACTCCCGGATCCGTTCCACCGGCATGTTGAGGGCCATCGCGATGAAGTCGGGACGCTCCGCCGTCCGGATGCGGCTGTCGGTGTCGTTGAGAACCGTGACACGCAAAGCGTACGCGACCAGAAGAATATCCGTTTCCAACGCCGACAGTTTGAGTGTTTTACGCAGTTCGTTGATGCGCGCGCGGATCGGATCGTTTTTTGGACACGGTTTCACGGCCTCCTTCATCAGGTCGTACAGTCCGCGTACAAGAATCCGGAACTTGCGTCTGGAAACGCCCTGATTCCAGACCTCGGTCAGAATTTCACTGCCGGAATCGCCCGGATCGAGACGGATGCGGCGCGGTTCCGCCGAGAGCATGTCCTTGTATTCAAGTTCGGTGTAGGCGGCGCGGATCATCCGCAGAATCCGTTCTTTGGAAAGACATGCGTCCACCGGAAGGAAAAAATCGGAGTCGCGGACCGTATCGTTGAGATTGAGAGCCAGATTCTTCCAAAATTCGATCATTTTGGAGAACATGAACGTTTTCCGAAGGTTTTTGTATTTCATTTTTCGTGTTTTTTCAATGGAGTTTGCAAAATCGCCGGAGAAGCCCCGTCAATTTGCGAGACGGCTTTTGAGAATGGCCCGGGCCGTTTTACGATCTACTTTTTCGATCTTCATCACGAGTGCAAGCTCGGCCGAGCAATTCTTGGTGAGACGCATCCGGCGTTTGTCCGGGATCGATTTGATTTTTTCCGGCTCCGTCTCGGAATCGAAAAAATCAATGGCATTCACGAAATGTCCGTCCATTTGGTTTGTTTTCCGTTTTTTAGGTGTGAGAGAAACTGTTTTTCAGATGGTTTGATTGATTTGCGCGCAATCCGGCGTCATTGTAATATATCAAAATGGACGGAATGGTAAACTTCAAATTTTTATTTTTTTGATACGGACATCGTCAGGCGTCGTTTTTTGAAAAATTTTCCGGCTTCGCGTAAGAAATCGCCGTCTGGAGACCAATATGTAACGGGGGGGCGTTGTCCCCGCCTCAAAATACAACCCAAAACTTTTCCAAACAAAAAACATACGGTGGCCGGAGATGCTGAAACCGCGCATTCGAAGAAAAAACCTTTTTGGAACGCATTGAAAGCGGCCGTTTTTTTGCAAGTGGCCATTTGCGCGGCTTCCATTGTCGGTTTGGTCGCCATCAAGTCGCCTTATGTGGGATTCGGCGTTTCAATGGATTTTGTGAGAATTGAACTTAATGAATCCGTGATGAATTGGTTCATTTTCTTAATTCTTCCGATTGCCATGGTCGGTGCCGTGATTTTGTTCGACCGGCTTTGTCGCCCTCACAAAGTTCCTCAAAATCCGGTGTTGAATTCATCGACTGCGACAATTCCTCCGCACGTTAAGTTCAAGAAAAACAAACGCAAGATACAGGGAGGACTCAAATGCGAATTGGAACGCCGTCGCGCCGCCGATGTAAATGCCCCTGTCGCGGAGAAAGTTCCGAATGTGGACTCTTCTGCGGCGGAAGGTGGATCGACGTCCGACGTGGCCGACGGTTCCGCATCCGACGTTTCTTCGCAAGCGTGAGTTTGCGATTTCCGTCGACCGGTTTCAGGCAATGCGTTCCCAATGGAAACGCATTGTCTTCAATGACGGGGATTCGCAAATCATCAAAGGAAAATTGAAAAAATGGCTATCCGGCCCTGTTTCCGTCCGCGTCTCGACCGCGTCGGCGTGAATGAAATCCCGTTCGAGTTCCGGTTTCATCCCGGTTTCTCGACAGCGCAAAAGCAGCGCAATGTCGAAGCGTTGCACGCCGCCGTCCGCCTGCGGTTTCCGACGGCGAAGACGCTGGAAATTTCCAGCAAGTCGTTGGAGCCGCTGGGCGTGTCACTCAGCGCCTTCAATCTCACGCTTTCCGTCGGCGACGTGGAAACGTCCGTCGAGTCGGCTTTCCAGTCCGGCAAGATGTTCGCGGACGGGATCGGGCCGTTTCCGGAACTGCTCGGGCGGGATTCACGTGAGGTCCGCAAAACGGTTCAGGATTCATCCGCCGGGCGCCCGCTCTCCGGGTTTCGTTTGGCGGGGGAGGATTGGCCTCTCGTTCCACGCCGCGCCTTCTACTTCCATCTCTACCTTTCGGCGCTCACAGCCCATCCGGAGCTCGGGGACGGACTCATGGCGTACGACGGTTTCACGGACATCGAGTTCAATCCGAATCGGCAGCTCAATTGCCAGGCCGATGCCGCCGCGCTCTACGTCTCCCTCCGCAAGGCTGGAACCTTCGAATCCGTCATGGCGTCGCGCGATTCGTTCCTCGCCGCTTGCGCGACCGACCGTTTCGCGGACTGATTCCCTGTTCCTGAAATCTTCCGTTGGGTTTCGCGGACCACCGGTCTGAAAATCCATCGAAAGCCTTGACTGAAACGGCGCGCACGACCGACGCCAGCTGGTCTACATCGCCGATCGGCGTCACCCGGCGGGTCTCCGGCGGAATACAGCATTCGCGGAAAAATGTCAGCCGGAAATCTCGGAATGAAATGACGCTCCCATTCGGCTGATGTCCGGGCGGCATTTCTGCGGCTCCGATGAACCGCTGCAAATTGTGGAAAACGGCGGCCGGCCGGACAACGTTGCCGCGGATTATACCGCATGAACCGCCGCTCAAACCGGAAAATCCGCACGCGGATACGGCCCGCGACCCCGGCCGCCCGGGAAAAGTCCGCAAGGCGGCCGGATCACGGACGGCTTATTTTTCGACTGCCTTTTGGGAGCGGCGCGACGATTCGAATTTCACGCCCTTCGGAAATGCGGATTTGGGGATTTTGACTTTAGATTTCGCCCCCGCGAATTTTACCAATGTCAGGCCCGTGCAACCCGTGAACGCTTCCTCGTCGATTTTCGTCACGCTCGCAGGAATCGTCACCGATGTCAAGGCGGTGCAACCCTCGAACGCGCTGTTGCCGATTTCCGTCACGCTCTCCGGAATCGTCACCGACGTCAGGCCAGTGCAACCCCTGAACGCACGGTCTCCGATTTCTGTCACGCTTTCAGGAATCGTCACCGATGTCAGACCAGTGCAATCGAGGAACGCACCCCAGCCGATTTCCGTCACGCTTTCAGGAATCGTCACCGACGTCAGGCCAGTGCAATCCCAGAACGCTTTTTCGCCGATTTCCGTCACGCTTTCAGGAATCGTCACCGACGTCAGGCCAGTGCAACCGTAGAACGCTTCTTCGCCGATTTTCGTCACGCTCGCCGGAATCGTCACCGATGTCAGACCCGTGCAATCGCGAAACGCTTCTTTGCCGATTTCCGTCACGCTTGCCGGAATCGACACCGACGTCAGACCCGTGCAACCACAGAACGCCCAGTCGCCGATTTTCGTCACGCTCGCCGGAATTGTCACCGATGTCAGACCCGTGCAACCCGCGAACGCGTCACTGCCGATTTCCGTCACGCTCTCAGGAATGACAACATCACCGAAAGCGTCGCTCCATGAAATCAATTTTCCGGAATGCAAAATGTACCCCTTGAGACCAGTGCAACCCTCGAACGCGCCGTCGCCGATTTCCGTCACGCTCTCCGGAATCGTCACCGACGTCAGGCCCGTACAGCCGCAAAACGCCTCATCGCCGATTTCCGTCACGCTCTCCGGAATCGACACCGACGTCAGCCCCGTGCAACCGCAGAAGGCACTGTAGCCGATTTCCGTCACGCTTGCCGGAATCGACACCGACGTCAGACCCGTGCAACCCTTGAACGCGCTGTTGCCGATTTCCGTCACGCTCTCCGGAATCGTCACCGACGTCAGCCCCGTGCAACCCTCGAACGCGCCGAAGATTTCCGTCACGCCTTCGGGAATCGTCACAGATGTCAGACCCGTGCAATCCTCGAACGCACAACCGCCGATTTCCGTCACGCCTACGGGGATCGTCACCGATGTCAGACCCGTGCAACCCGCGAACGCACTCCTGCCGATTTCCGTCACGCTCTCCGGGATCGTCACCGACGTCAGACCCGTGCAACCCGCGAACGCTTCCTCGCCGATTTTCGTCACGCTCTCCGGAATCGTCACCGACGTCAGCCCCGTGCAATCGCGAAACGCTTCTTCGCCGATTTCCGTCACACCCGATTCAACGACGACTTTCACGGATTGATTTTTGGAAAGTTTAAGGTCGTTCATAAAGGCCCAGTTTTTGTTCAAACAACGGTCTTTCGAAGAAATGGTGACGACGGACCCGTCGACCGCCTTTTTTGTGGAACGGCGCGGCGATTCGAATTTCACGCCCTTCGGAAATGCGGATTTGTGGATTTTGACTTTCGATTTCACTCCCGCGAATTTTACCAATGTCAGACCCGTGCAACCCTCGAACGCCTCTTCGCCGATTTCCGTCACGCTTTCCGGAATCGTCACCGATGTCAGACCCGTGCAACCCTCGAACGCCCAGCCGTTGATTTTCGTCACGCTTTCCGGAATCGTCACCGATGTCAGACCCGTGCAACCCTTGAACGCAGCCCAATCGATTTCCGTCACGCTCTCCGGGATTGTCACCGACGTCAGACCGGTGCAACCGGCGAACGCATAACCGCCGATTTCCGTCACGCTCTCCGGGATCGTCACCGACGTCAGACCCGTGCAACCCGCGAACGCTTCCTCGCCGATTTTCGTCACGCTCTCCGGAATCGTCACCGACGTCAGCCCCGTGC
>JAZUJQ010000296.1:0-3532 GCA_045642845.1 Kiritimatiellia bacterium | reverse complement strand
CTCTCCGGCGCCGGCGCGCCCCGCGCCTGCGCCCCGTCGGACGCGGCCGCGGCCCCCTCGCTGCGTTCGTATGCTGAAGGCATGCAGGGCGCCTACCGTCCGTTCGCGGCCGCTTTGCTCGCGAAATGAAAAAAGCGGACGTCCGTCACGCCCGGACTCCGCGCTACCCGTTTTCAGGTTTTTCCAATCCATGAAATACGCCTCCGTCTACGGTTCGCCCGGCACCAGAGTCCGGTTTCTCGGCTTCGCCGCGACCTACTGCCCGTTTCTGATCCTCCCGTTCGCCCTCGGCTGGTTCATGCACGCGCTGTTTCCGCTGCCCATTCCGCAATGGACCGCCGCGCTGGCGTTCATCGCCGTGCTGTTCCTCGCGTGGGCCGCGATCGACAAAACGGAACGGCGCTTCAAGAACTACCTCAAAGGCGCGCACGGAGAAGAAATCGTCGCCCGGGAGCTCGCGTTCCTGCCGGACGGCTGGAGCGTGTTCCACGGCGTGCCGCGCTCGGTCGCCACGCCAGGCGGCAGCGACTTCGACCACATCGCGATCGGCACCACCGGCATCTTCGTGATCGAAACGAAAAACTGGAACGGCCCCGTGAACGCGAACGGCATAAACGTGACGACCGGCGCGTACACCGCGGCCCGCTCCCCCGTCGCCCAAGCGCGCCGCGAGGCGCTCGAACTGCGCAAACTCCTAGGCGACGCGCTGCCCGCCGGCGCGCCGATCCTCGGCGTCGTGTGTTTCGCCAGCAACGGTCTCGTTTCCGACTGCATCAAAATCGACTTCACGCCGCTCGTGAACGTCCGCGCGCTCCGACGCCTGCTCGAATCCTCCGAGCCGGCCGGACTCGACCCCGCCGTGATCGCCGCCCTCACCGAACGCCTCCGCGGCCTGCTGGAATACAGCCCGGAAAAATAAACGCCGGAACGGGCCCGCGCCGTGATTCCGGTACCCTGTCATTCTGGTTTTCCATTGCGACAGTCGGGCCGCCGTACGCGCCTGCAGGAGCGGTGACCGTCACTGATTCCGCATTCACATTTTTCCGCAACGGTAGTATAATTGCGGCGGACCAACAAAAGGGCACTCGCCATGTTAAACCATCAAATCAAAATCGGGCTGCTGCCGATGCGTCGCAACACGACCAACCGGCCTGCAAAAACTTTTCTCACATGGGTTTCAGCGGAGGAACGCGGGCATCGGTTCGTCCGGTACATCGAAGAGCATTTCACCGGGAAACACGTGACTTTCGTGGACACGAAGGGGCTCGGCTGCGCCGACCTGATCCACGACGACGCGACGGCCGCGCAGGCGATCGAGCGTTTCCGCGCGGAGAACGTGGACGCGGTGATGATGATCAACACCAACTTCGGCAACGAGGAAGCGGCGGCTGACATCGCGAAGGCGCTGGGCAAGCCCTTCCTGCTGTGGGCGCCGCTCGACGACGAATACTACGTGGACGGCGTGCGGCCCACCGATTCGCAGTGCGGGCTCTTCGGCATCTCCCGCCAGCTGCAGCGCTACAACATTCCTTTCTCGCACATCCCGTGCTGCCGCGTGGAGTCCGACACGTTCAAGGAACACTTCGACCGCTTCGTCCGCGTATCCTGCATGGTCAAGAACTTCACGTCGCTGCGCGTCGGCCAGGTCGGCGCGCGCCCCGCGCCTTTCTATTCGGTCATCTGGAACGAAGGCGAGCTCATGAACCGCTTCGGTCTGCGCCTCGTGCCCATCAACTTCGCCATTCTCCAGAACCGGTACCAGAAGGCGATGGAGGAGAAGAAGGACGACATCGCGCATTACGCGGAAGTCTTCCGGAAGAACTACCGCATGGACGACCTGACGCCCGGCTATCTGGAGCGGATGGCGTGTCTGACCGTGACCTACATCGGTCTGTTCGAAGAGTTCAAACTCGACGTCATTTCCGCCGAGTGCTGGACCGCCACGCCCGTGATGTTCGACGGTCTGGCGCCCTGCGCGGTCTACGGGATCCTCAACGATCTCGGATATTTCATCAGCTGCGAAAGCGACGTGCACTGCGCGCTGACCGAAGTTCTGCTCGAATCCGCCGCCCTCGGCGAAAAACGGCCGTTCCTCGGCGAATTCACGGTCCGCCATCCGGAAAACGAAAACGCCGAACTGCTGTGGCACTGCGGCCCGTTCCCGCTCTCCGTGAAAGCGCCCGACAGCGAAGCGCGGCTCGTCAACCAGCGCGAATGGTTCCGCGGCAAAGACGGCGTCTACACCGTCGCGCGCATCGACCAGGACAACGGCTTTTATTCGATCATCGCCGGCGTCTGCAGAACGGTCCCCGGACCGCAGACGCACGGAACCTACATCTGGGCGGAGTTCGACGACCTTCAGAAGTGGGAGGACAAACTGCTGGACGGTCCGTACATCCACCACTTCGTGGAGGTCGAAGGCGACTACACACGCGAAATCACCGAATTCTGCAAGTATTTCCCGACGCTCCACCGCGACCGCGTGTAACGGCGTCCGGATCGAAAGCGAAACAACGAAGAAACCGAACGAAAGATGAACGATTTTCTGCAGGCGATGGTTCTGACCGAACTCGAGGACGCGGTCGGAAAGGAAAACTGCTCCACGAGGGAGATTGACAAGGTAACGCACAGCGTCGACTACTACTGGCTTTCGCGCATGTGGGCGGACCGCGGGCGGCTCATGCCGGAAGCGGATTTCGTCGTGGCTCCGAAAGACGCACAGGAGACGTCCAAGGTTCTGAAAATCGCCAACTACTACAAGATCCCCGTCACCACGTGGGGCGGTGGCGGCGGCACCCAGGGCGGCGCGATTCCCGTGGCCGGCGGCATCGTGCTCGACACCAAGCGCATGAACAGGATCTACAAGGTGGACACCGATTCCATGTACATCGAGTGCGGCACCGGCGCGATCTACAAGCACATCGAGTGGGCGGCCAACGAAGTCGGCAAGGCGACCATGCACTACCCGTCTTCCCTCACCTGCTCCACGGTCGGCGGATTCCTCGCCCACCGCGGCATCGGCGTCGTCTCCACCAAGTACGGAAAGATAGACGACATGGTCCTGCAGATGGAGGTCGTTCTCCCGAACGGCGACATCATCAACACCTCCTCCGCGCCCAAGCACGCGGCGGGCCCCGACCTAAATCAGATTTTCATCGGATCCGAAGGCACTCTCGGAGTCATCACCAAGGCGCAGATCCGCATCTTCGACCAGCCAGAAGTCCGCCGGTTCCGCGGCTTCCTCTTCAAGGACATGAGCGGCGCGTTCCGCGCGTCCCGCGAACTGCTTCAGAAGTTCAAGCCGTCGGTCATGCGTCTGTACGATCCCGCCGAAACCGCGTCCCTCATCAAGAAGATCGTCGGCGTGGAGCGCGACGGAGCGTTCATGAACGTCGCGTACGAAGGCGTCCGCGAAATGGTGGACGTCGAGGAAAAAATACTGCTCGAAACCTTCGCGAAACACGGCGCGGAGGACATGGGCAGCGAATACGGCGAAAAGTGGTGGAAGGAGAAGATCACGTTCTTCTACCCC
>JAZUJQ010000295.1:0-2306 GCA_045642845.1 Kiritimatiellia bacterium | reverse complement strand
CAACGCGCAGACGTGGTTCTCGTCGTACTGGCCTTTTCTCGTGATCGCCGTCGGCGGAGGCGTCGTGGCGTTCATGCGCTGGACGGCCACGCCGAGGGGCCGCCGGATATGGGACGGGTTCAAGCTCAAGGCCCCGCTGGTGAAAGGCATCGTGGCCAGCGGCATCTACGCGAACTTCGCCAGCACGCTCGAATCGCTTCTCCGCAACGGCGTGCCGATTCTACAGGCGCTCACGATCACCAGCCGCACGGTGGGCAACGCCGTCATCGGAGACGAGCTTGAAAAGGCGCGCGACCGCGTGACCGACGGCACCACGATATCCGGCCCGCTCGAACAGGGCGGCGCGTTTCCTCCGATGGTGATCGACATGATCGCGATCGGCGAACGCACCGGCGACATGCCCGGAGCGCTTTCGCACATATCGAAGCGCTACGAAACCGAGCTGGACAAAAACATCCTCAACTTCACGACCGCGCTCGAACCGATCATGATCTGTCTGGTGGCTCTGGCCATCGCGTTCGTCGTCATCGCCATCATGCAGGCCGTCCTGGCCGTGAGTTCCGGCGCGGGCATCAAATGATTTTCCGTTGAAATGAGACGCAACCGCAGAAGACTGATGAGACCGAAGGTGAACATGGATCTGACGTCCATGTCCGATCTCACGTTTCTTCTTCTCATCACGTTCATCATCACCTTCCCCATCATCGAGCAGGGCGTTCCGATCAAGCTGCCCAAGGGCAAATCGAGCGAAATGGATCCGCAGCAGCAGACGAGCACGGTGACGGTGGACAAAGAAGGCCGCGTTTTCCTCGGCGACGGCATCGTCGAACTCGACGCGCTCAAAGAGCGGCTTCAGTCGCGGGTCGCCGAGAATCCGGAGCTCAAACTCATCATCCGCGGAGACATCGACGCCAACTACGGCAAAGTCGCCGAAGTGGCGCGGCTGGCGAACGAACTCGGCATCACGCGCATGGCGCTCGCCACGCAGGGCGGCGAAGGAGGGTCGTGACCATGCCCGAAACGTTGCGCAGAGGCATCATCCCGTCGATCGTGATCCACGCGATCGTGTTCGTCGCGATCTGCGTGTTCGGCTGGGTTTCGCTGCGGCCGGACAAACCGAAGCCGATCGAAATCCTCACCGATTTCACGGTCGCCGTCCCTCCCCCTGCGGAAGACAAGGAACAGGCGAAAGAGGAAACCGCGCGTCCCGAGCCTCCGAAAAAAGACGACATCGCCGTCCCGGAAAAGAAAAAGCCGAAGAGAATCGAAATCAGCAAAAAGAAGGTCACGAAGACGGCCGACAAGCCCAGGACGACGGTCAAGCCGCCGCCCGTGAAGTCGACCGTGAAAACTCCGCCGGCGAACAAATTCACGACGAAAAGTCCGCTGACGCCGGAAGAGATGAAGAAACTGCTCGACATGGGGGCGAAACCGTCCGACCGCACGTCGATTCCGGACAGCGAGAACCAGCGTTGCGCGATTCTGATACGCGACCAGATCTACGCCGCGTGGGTGCGGCCGGACTCGGAAGCCGTCACCGGGCGCGCGCCCGTCGTCTCGATCACGCTCGGGCCGGGCGGAGTCGTTCAGAACGTCACGCTCAAAAGCAGTTCCGGAAATTCCACGCTCGACGCATCAGTTCTCTCGGCGGTGCGCGCCGTCGGCAAATTCAAATATCTTTCCGAATCGTTCATCAGCGCGAACAGAAACGTGACTGTGAACTTCGACCTCAGGGGGTGACGCCATGTTTTTCCGCCGTCCGGTTTTCATCATGCTCGCGTCGCTCGCCGCAGCGGCGGTTTTCGCGATTCCCCGCCCCGATCACCCGACGGGCGCCGCCGCCACGGTGCCCGATCTGCTCACCCCGTACGAGCGCAACGTGCTGCAGCTTGAAATAGTCCGTCTGCAACGCGAGATCGCGACGGCGCGCCGAGAAACCGCCGCGCTTCCGGAGTTCGACGGACTCCGCGCCGCCGCGGCCGCCGCGAAGGCCGAAGGAGACGGGAAGAAAATTTTCGAAACGACCAAGGCGCTCGCGGACGCCGTGGAAACCAAACTTTACGAAAACCCGGAAATCCCGGGGAAAATCAAGCGCTTGAAGGAAGTCGGTCAGCTGCTTGAATACGACACCGTCCGCCGCAAGGAACAGCGTGCCAACGGAGGCTGCGGATGAAACGCCGCGCATCCGGTCAGGCGATGGTCGAATTCGTGATTTCGATTTTCGCCGTGCTGGTGCTCGCCGCGGCGCTGCTGACGATCGGCGTGCTGTCGCGGGCCGACACGGACGCGATGACCACGGCCCAGGA
>JAZUJQ010000294.1:0-2072 GCA_045642845.1 Kiritimatiellia bacterium | reverse complement strand
ATGCCGAGCCCTTTGCGCTGTCCGTGCGTGATTCGGCGGAGCCCGGGATGACGGCCGAGGCGGCGTCCCGACGAATCCACGACGTCGCCCGGCTCGTCGCCGCCTTCGCGGAATTCCTCGACGTCCATGCAGAGATCCTGGCTGTCCGGTTTGTCGGCGGTTTCAAGACCCAGCGCCGCGGCGAGCGCACGCGTTTCCGCTTTCGTCATGTTCCCGAGCGGGAAAAGCGCATGCGCGAACGTCCCGCGCGGCACGCGGTACAGGAAATACGATTGGTCGCGCGCACGGTCCGCGCCGCGCATGAGTTCGTGCGCGGCGCCGAGCCGCGCGTAATGGCCCGTGGCCATGGCGTCGAATCCAAGTCCGCGTTCGCGCGCGAGTCCGGGCAGAGCCCCGAATTTCACGGCGGGGTTGCAGAGCGTGCACGGGTTCGGCGTGCGTCCGGCGCGGCAGGCTTCGCGGCACGGTCGCAGGACGCCGGACGCGAAGCGTACCGCGACGTCTATGACGACGTGCGGAATCCCGAGCCGCGCGCAGGGCGCGGCGGCCGCGGCGACGTCATCGGCGCCGCCCGGGCCCGCCGGACCGTGCGCCGGGGCGGCCGCGCCGAGAGTCATCGTGACGCCTGCGGCGATGCGGTGCCCGGCTTCGCGCACGAGGTGCGCAGTCACGGCCGAATCAACGCCTCCGCTGAGCGCGACTATCACGTTCATGGCCGGGTCTCTTTCAGTCCGCCGCGAAGGCGTCGCCGACGGCGCGCGCGCATTCGGCCAGACGGCCGGTTTCGTACGCCAGATCGAGCACGGTGTAGCGGCGGCGGATCATCTGGGCGGCGATGACAGTGGCGGCGGCGCGCTGCGGCGTGAGGCCGATGTCGGCCGGAGTGATCGGGCACTGCGCGCAGAGCAGCATCGCCCTCATTCTCGGGAAGTGCATCAACTGGCGGTCGATGCGCTCGTGCAGATCGTCCCAGATGCACGAGACGTTGGCGAGACGTTCGCGCAGCTCGTCGCGTTCGAGGTGTTTCGCGCGGCTTTCCTTGACGACGGAATCGCACATTTTCCCGGCGGGAAAGAGCGACCGGATCAGGGCTTCGCGCTGTTCCCAGGAAGGGTAGAGATCGAGCGCGTCCGAAATGTCGTCCGCCGTGAACGGGCGTTTGAACAGTTCGATGTACACGGCCAGCGTGCAGATCGTGCCGAGCGCGACCTGATGGCCGTGCGACGGAGCGGAACCGTCGGCCTTGCGCAGATGCGACATTTCCCACACGTGCGAAAACAGGTGCTCCGCGCCGGAGGCGGGGCGCGAGAGGCGTGTGAGCTGCATCGCCAGTCCGGACGCCGTGAGACCTTCGAAAATCCCGGTGAGCTGTTCGGCGTCGCCGTCCATCAGTTCCTTCGGATGGAGCGTCCAGCCGGCGAGCGGCCCCTGCACCATTTCCCAGGCGCGGGCGTCGATCGGATCCCGTCCCGTCACTTCTTCCGCGAGAATCCAGTCGGCGCCGGCGGTGAACTTTCCGAAAAGATCGCCGTAGCCGGACGAAAGCAGATGCTTCGGCGCGGCGGCGAGCACGTCCGGGTCCGCCGTGATGCAGCGCGGGGCGGGGCAGGGCTGCGTGAGTTTGAAGCCGTCGTCGTCTGTCATCGCGGCGCCGAACGAAGCGAAGCCGTCGACCGACGCGGCCGTCGCGCAGCAGTGATACGGCCGTTCCCCGGCGCGGTGCGAAGCCAGTTTGCACAGATCGTTGATCGTGCCCGAGCCGACGGCGATCGCGACGACGCTTCCGGCGCCGGACGGAATCGCCGCATCGGCCTCCGCGAGCGCCTTTTCCACTTTGCGCGTGGCGGCTTCGTTTTCGAACGGAGTTTCGTCGAACACGAAAGGTTTGACGACCGGGACGCCCGCCTCGCGCAGGGTGCCGTAAACGGCGCGCCCGGCGGCGTTCCACGTGGCGGGGTCGGTGACGCCGAGCGCGGCGGCGCCGGGGAACACGGTGCGGAACATTTCCGCGATGCGGCCGAGGGCGCCCGGTTCGAAGTCTACGAATTTGGTTTCGGGAAAGTCTATTTTCT
>JAZUJQ010000293.1:0-3600 GCA_045642845.1 Kiritimatiellia bacterium | reverse complement strand
TTCTCCTGTTCGATCTGGTGATGACCGACATCAAGGACAAAGCCGCTCCGCTCGCGAAGAAACTCGGCGCCGACGTCGTGATCGACAAATCCGCCGAACGCGCTTCGGCTCCGGTTCCGGTCGTGGTTTTCAGCGACGCGTCGCTGGATATCACCGACGATCTCATTTCGGCCACCGGCGGCGACAAGCAGGCCGCGCTCGATTCACGCGCCAAGGCGCAGAAGTTCATCTTCGGCGAAACGCCGGCGGAGGAGTGAAGAAGTGAAGCTCCGCGATCTGGCGCGCACGCTCGGCGCCGACGCCGGCGACGCATCGCCTGATGCCGAAATCTCGGGAATCGCGTCGTTGCACGACGCCGTCCGCGGCGATCTTTCGTTTCTCGCGAACAAAAAATACGCCAATCAGGTCGCGGACACGAAGGCCTCGGCCGTGCTGGTGGAAAAGGATTTCGCGGGGACGGCTCCCGAGGGATGCGCGTTGCTCCGCGTCGATTCCCCGGACCGCGCTTTCGGCGCCGCCGTGCCGCTCTTCACGCCGCCGCCGGTCGTGCGCCGTCCGGGCGTGCATCCCACCGCCGTGATCTGCGAGGGGGCGACGCTCGGCAAGGACGTTTTCATCGGTCCTTTGTGCGTCGTCGGACCGAACGCGAAGATCGGCGACCGCACGGTGCTCGAAGCGCATGTCGTCGTCGCCGACGAGTGCGAGATCGGTTGCGACGTCCATCTTTATCCGATGGTTTCCGTGCGCGAACGCTGCAAAATCGGCGACCGTTCGATTCTCCACAACGGCGTCGTGATCGGCGGCGACGGGTTCGGCTATTCGTGGAACCTCACGCCGACCGGCATCGACATAAAGAAGATTCCGCAGCTCGGAAACGTCGTCGTCGGGCACGACGTGGAAATCGGCGCGAACACGACTATCGACCGCGCCCGTTTCGGCTCGACGATCATCGGCGATTTCAACAAGATCGACAATCTCGTGCAGATCGGCCACAACGTGCGCACCGGTCCGTGCTGCGGTATGGCCGCGCACGTCGGCGTGGCCGGTTCCACGCATCTCGGCACCGGAGACATGCTTTGGGGGCAGGTCGGCGTGGCCGGACACCTCACGATCGGCGACGGCGTCGAAATCCTCGCGCAGTCCGGCGTGTCGAACAGCATCGCCAAACCCGGGCGGTATTTCGGCGTGCCCGCGATCCCGATGGGCGAATACGTCCGCAACGCGCACTTCGCGAAGAAGACGGCGAAAATCGATGCGCTCGAGAAACGCATCGCCGAACTTGAAGCCGCGCTGGCGCGGCTCAACGGAGAGAAGTGAAATGAAAATCCTCGTCACCGGCGGCGCCGGATACATAGGAAGCGTGGCTTCGAAACATCTGCTCGACGCCGGTCACGACGTCGTCGTTTTCGATTCCCTCGAGCTCGGTCACCGCGAGGCCCTGGATCCGCGCGCCAAGCTCATCGTCGGCGATCTCCGGCACGAGGCCGAGATCCGGGACGCGATGCTCGCCGAAAAGCCCGACGCCGTGATGCATTTCGCGGCCTACGCGCTCGTGGGCGAGTCGTCCGCGAATCCCGGCAAGTACTTCCTCAACAACGACGTCGGCGGCGTCTATCTCGCCAACGCCATGCGCGACGCCGGCGTGAAGCGCATCGTCTTCTCCTCGACCTGCGCGACGTACGGACAGCCCGATCACATGCCCATCACCGAGGATACGCCGCAGCGTCCCACGAATCCTTACGGGCACAGCAAGTTCATCTTCGAGCAGATGCTGGGCTGGTACCAGCGCATCCACGGCTTCCAGCCCGTGTTCCTGCGTTACTTCAACGCCTGCGGCGCCGAAGGCCCGCGCGGCGAAGACCGCGAGATCGAGACGCACATCATACCGAACATCCTGCGCGTCCCTCTGGGCGTCAAGGATCACGTGGACATCTTCGGCAACGATTACAACACCCCCGACGGCACCTGCATCCGCGACTACGTCCACATCTCTGACCTCGCCCGCGCGCACCTCGCCGCCATCGAGTCGGACTTCACCGGCGCCATCAACCTGGGCACCGGCAAGGGCTTTTCGGTGAATGAAATCGTCGAAGCCGCCCGCAAGGTGACGGGTCACCCGATTCCCGCCGTGTACGCTCCGCGCCGTCCCGGCGATCCGGACGAACTCGTCGCGGATCCGTCCAAGGCGTTCCGCGTGCTCGGCTGGAAGGCGCAGTACACCGATCCGGAGGAAATCATCGCCTCCGCCTGGGCGTGGCACAAGGCCCATCCGCGCGGTTACAGAAGTTGACGTCTCTTCGGGGCCGCTCATGAAATTCCGCCGGTTCCTTCGCCGTTTTTTGCTGTGCGCGGCGGGGTTGTACGTTCTGCTGTGCCTTTCCGGATGCGTGGTCGTTAACCGCGCGATGTTCCATCCGCCCGCGCATCCGGACGGCTTCACCGCCCTCGGCCAACCGCTGGGCGGTGGAATTTCCGGCGTGTGGTCGCCCGTTCCCGGGGCCCGCAAGACCGTTCTGTATTCCCACGGCAACGCCGAGGACGTTTCCAATTGCGGCTCACGGGTCCGGAGATTCAACGCGATGGGGTATTCGGTTCTCGTCTACGATTACCCCGGATACGGCGCCTCCGCCGGAGAACCTACGGAACGCGGCGTGTACGATGCGGCCGATGCGGCGTATTCGTTTCTGACGGAAGGGCAGGGCGTCGCCCCGGCGGACATCCTGATCGTTGGGTATTCCATCGGTTCAGGCCCGGCCTGTTATCTGGCCGAGAAGAATCCCGTCGGCGGGCTCGTGCTGTTCGCTCCCTTCAAGAGCGCGATACGCGTCGTCACGGGCGTCCGTCTGCTTCCGTACGATCCGTTCCCGAATCTCGCCCGGATCCGGAATGTATCCTGCCCGATCATCATCTATCACGGGACGGCCGACCGCGTCGTTCCGTTTTCACACGGCGAAGCGCTCTCCGAAGCCCACCCCGACGCGACCTTCGTTCCGGTTCCGAGCGCGGACCATTTCGGTCTGGAATTCATCCTCGGCCCCGATCTGAGGTTGGAATGAATCAGGGTGAGAAGACGTTTTCGCCACGGCCCGTCGCCGCGCCGTTCGTCCGGGGTTTCATTCGTTCTGTTTAGCGGCAAAATGGAAATTCCGGGGTTCTTTTCCAAAATTTTCCGGACGAGTCTGCATTTTTCGCGGTTTTGGTGTAGAATGCACGCCCGTTTTCAAATTTAACACCATTGGAGCAATAAAATGTCCCGTCGCATACTGATCGCAGGTAACTGGAAAATGAACAAGACGTCCGCCGAAGGCGCGGCGCTTGTCAAAGAAATCGCTTCTCTCATGCCGGCCGGAAACCTCCCCGAGGTGCTGGTCTGCCCGCCGTATCTTTCCATTCCCGCCGCCATCGCGGCCGCGAAGGGTTCGCCGATCGAAGTCGGCGCAGAGAACGTTCACTGGGCCGCTTCCGGCGCGTACACCGGCGAAGTGTCCACGGCCATGCTGCTCGATGCCGGCGTCACGCACGTCATCATCGGCCACTCCGAGCGCCGTCAGTATTTCGGCGAGACGGACGAGACGGTGAACAAGCGCGCGAAGGCGGCGG
>JAZUJQ010000292.1:0-1570 GCA_045642845.1 Kiritimatiellia bacterium | reverse complement strand
GCCATGAGGTAGCCGGCGGCGGCCGCGCACGGTGCGATGGTTTCCCACACGGTGTATTCGCTGGAACTCACGGTGAGGCCTTCGACGTTGCACCAGCGGCGCATGTACGGCTGCAGTTCCGCTTCGGCCTGGTTGTCGCCCCAGACGAGCGGTTTGGCGTTGTACTGCTGGCTGAACACGTTGCGGTACGGCGTGATGCCGGGGATGAATTCGCCGACGGAGTCCGCCACCGAATGGATGTTGAGGAAGCTGACGGGGTAGACGGTGCCGAGGCCGGAGGTCCACGTGCTGCCGTTCGGGTTGCATCCGCTGTGGTAGTCGCAGGCCAGATAGGCGGCTTCGAGATACTTGGAGTCGCCGGTCAGGAAGTGCGCGGCGCAGAGCGTCAGCGCGCGGCGCATGGGAACGACGGCGCCCCAACCCATCTGCTTCATGTAGTAATCGTTGTCCGCGCCGTACCACGGCATGCGGTACGCCATCGCGTCCGAGATCTGCGAAACGATCCTGTCGCCGTTGTACGTCGCGCGTCCGACGTAGTACTTTTTGAGTTTGCGCACGACTTCCTTCTCATCGCCGGTGAACGCGACTTCGGCCAGCGCGAGCGGGCTGAGTTTCCAGTCGTCGGCGCTGATCTTGCGTTCGAACGCGTATTCCGTGTCGGCGCTTATCGCGTCGATGTACTTGTCGTCGCCGGTCAGCTCGTACAGGTTGAGCGCGGCTTTGACGAGGTACGTCGGGTCGATCGTGTCGGGATCCTGGAAGTAGACCGTGATGACGGAGCCCCCGTCGCCGTAGGATTTGACCGGCTTGCGCGGCTGGCGCTGGCCGGTTCCGAAGTTCCAGCCGTTTATCGCGCTTTGCTCGTAGCGTTCGGCCCATTCGAGCGCGGCCGGGGTGCCGGCCATGCGCAGGGCGCGCGCGAGGAGCGCCGCGTTGCCCACGTATTCGAGCGTGGAGTCGCGCGTCGGTTCCGACATGGCGTAGACGAGGGAATCCTCGCTCGGAAGTTCCTGCGTCTTCGGATCCGGATGGCGCGTGGTTTCAAACCACGTGCTCACGCCGCCGTCGGCGCGCTGGCTGCCGAGGATGTGGCGCAGTCCCCAGATCGCCTCGTCGAGAATGTCGGGGATGCCGTTGGCGTTTTCCGGGATCGCGAGCTGTCCGTCCGTGAAGTTTTCGGGCTTCATCATGTAGACCGCGGCGAAATCGCCGGCGATGCGGATGTGGAAGATGCGGCGGTCGTAGTCGGCCGCGTCGTGCCAGCCGCCGGGAAGGTGCATTTCCTCCGTGTAGTACGGCATGTTGGCGTCGATGATCGTGAACTGGTCGGGCCAGATGGTTCCGCCGTTGCCGTCGGTGTAGCCGTTGCCGTCGGGCGAGTGGACGCCGCGCCAGACGTTGGAGTGGCACGCCGCCTCGGTCCAGTGGGTGTACGGCTCGGTCTTGGCGCAGCCGCAGCGCTGCATGTACATGCCGAGCATGTGCACGGCGAACTGGTCGCCGATGGCCTGGTCGGAGATGCGGAAGTCCATGCTCCGGCCGACGCCGGGCACGCGTACGAAATATTCGC
>JAZUJQ010000291.1:0-2508 GCA_045642845.1 Kiritimatiellia bacterium | reverse complement strand
CCGACATCGTCGCCGCGCCCGACGCGCCGCGTTTCCTCGCGTCCGGAGACGTCACGGAAATCATCGACGTTCTGCACAACACCACGGACCGCGAAGCCGCGCTTGAATGGAAGGTCGAAATCACCGGCGCCGAAGCCGCGGGTCCGACATCCGGCTCGCTGAAACTCGCCGCGAAATCGTCTTCGACGGTGCGCGTTCCGGTGAACGTCAAGGAAGACGCCGTGAAGCCGGTTTCCGTGAAATGGACCGTGAACGGCCGCGTCGGCTCGCTTGAAATTCCGGTGCGTCCTGCGGTTCCCCTGCGCACCACGGTCGAATACGTCGAAATTCCGGCCGGAGGAAAGGTCGAAATAAAACCCGCCGACGACGCGGCGCCCGGCAGCGAACGGGTCGCCGTCGCCGCCGTTACGTCCATCTACGACGAATTTCTCCCGGCCGTGGAATACCTCAGGAACTACCGCTGGAACTGCACCGAACAGTGCACGTCGTGCGCGCTCCCGTTCGTCGATTCGCACAAGGCGCTTCTCGGTCTGGACAAGAACGCGGCCGCCTTCGCCGAATCGAAAACACGCGATGCGATACGGACGATCTGCAACCGCGTCACCGATCTCGGCATCCGCACCTGGGACGATCTGGAGACGATCAATCCCTGGCACACGGCCTACGCCGGGTATTTCCTCGCCGTGGCGGCGTCCGAAGGCCACGACGTTCCGAAAGACGTTCTCGGCAAACTGCCCGGAATCCTCAAACGCCTCGCCGGTTCGGGCAAAGACTACGCCGGGAACCGGGCGCTCGCCCTTCTCGCGCTTGAAACGCTCGGCAAGCCCGAGCGCGACACCGAAACGCGCCTCTTCGATATGAACGACAGACTCGACACGTATTCGCGCGCCGTGATGTCGCTCGTCTTCCGCCGCGCCGGCGATCCCAAGCGCGCGAACGCGATGCTCGAAGCGATCAAGACCGAAGAAATCAAAGACGCCGTCGAAATCGCATGGACGATCCGCGCGGTGCTGGCGTCGGGCGACGGCGCCGGAATCGACACGCGCGTGATGGCGCTGCGCCGCCAGCTGCTCGACACGATGCCCGAGTGGTCGCGCGACCGCTCCTGGTGCAACACCACGGACAACGCCGCCGCGCTTCTCGCCGTCGGCGACATGATCCGCCGCTTCCCGCCGCAGAGCTCCGGCGCGTTCGCGTTCGACTGCACGGCGGACGGCGCCACGCGCACCGCGACAAACTCCGTTCCGGCGTTCACGCTCGGCGGCGTCTGCGAAATCGTCTCCAAAGCGGACGAAAAACGCATGCTCCGCGTGACGCGCACGGCGCGGCCGCGCACGGAAAGCGTGAAAGAGCATTCAAACGGCGTCACGATCGAACGCAAGTTCTTCGACCGCGACGGACGCGAGCTCGACCCCGCCACGGAACTGCGCGCGAACATGTCCGTCGTGGTCGCCGTCACCGTCAAGCCGGACGGCTCCGCCCTGAACGATCTTGTGATCGAAGAATACCTGCCCGCCGGGCTCGAAGCGAGCGGCTTCGGCAAACTTCCGGCGTACGCCTGGATCGCGCGGAACTCGCACGATTGGATAGCCCACAAGGACGTCCGCGACGACGCGATCGTCGCGTTCTCCGGCGAACTCGACGGCGCGCGCACGCTCTACTACGGCGCCGACGTCGTCACGTCCGGCGAGTTCACCCTGCCCCCGCCGCAGGTCGAGCACATGTACATCGGCGACATCCGCGCCAACGGGAAACCCGTCAGAATCAAGGTCGGGAAATGACGGCCTCCGCGCAGTCGGCCGGGGCCCGGATCAAAAAGCTTTTGATCCGGGTCCCTCTCGGCGGCGCCGCGTTCGCCGCGCTCGCGTTCGCGCTTTCGTACGCGTTCATCGAAGCCCCGCTCGGCGAATCTGAGTTCTATCCGGCGGGCAAGCTGCTCTACGACCGCGAAGGCACGCTCATGCGCGTCTCGCTCGGTCCGGGCGACGTCGACTGCCGCCCCGTCTACGAGCCTGAAGAAGGCGATTGGATCGTGAAAGCGCTCGTCGCCTCGGAAGACAAACGTTTCTTCAAACACGGCGGCGCCGACCTGCGCTCGCTCGCCCGCGCGGTCGCGCAGAACGCGCTTTCCATGCGCCGGATTTCCGGCGCGTCCACGATCACCGAACAGACCGCGCGCCTCATCGAGCCGCACCCGCGCACGCTTTTCTGGAAATACATCGAGTTCTTCCAGGCGCTCAAACTCGAACGCGCGCGCTCCAAGGAATGGATCGTGGCGCAGTATCTCAACCGCGCGCCGTTCGGTTCGAACTTCATCGGCATCGAAGCCGCCTCGCAGGGCTACTTCGGCAAAGATCCGCACGAACTGTCGCTGAGCGAGGCGTCGCTCCTCGCGGGGCTCGTGCAGGCGCCATCGCGGTTCCGTCCCGACAAACACCTCGACCGCGCGCTCAAACGCCGCGACTACGTGCTCTTGCGCGTGCGCGAGTGCGCTTTCGCGGACGCGGA
>JAZUJQ010000290.1:0-6026 GCA_045642845.1 Kiritimatiellia bacterium | reverse complement strand
ATGCGGATGAGCGTCGAGATTCTGTCTCGCTCCGGAATCGGTTCCGGAACCGGCGTTGCGCCGTCCGGCGTCGCCGCGAGATCGACGGCCTCGCCGGGCCCGAGAGTGAAACGCACCGCGTCTTCGCCGTCGGCGTGCCCTTCGCCCCATGAAAGATGCAGAGGAATCGATGAAACGTTTTCGGCGAACGTGCCGTCGGCCGTCACGCGCAGGGAGCGGCACGCCTCGTGGTAATCGTGTATCTCCAGATTGGTGGCGCGCCAGAGCCGGTCCGGACCGACGCCGTCGAACTTCGCGCAGAACGCGTCGAACGCATCCCAGTCGCCGCGCTGGTCGAACTCGTAGGAATGCCCCCACACGTACAGCATGTTCATCGTGCCGCCCCAGTTCGTGTCGGCGATGATCCGGTCCGCGATGCGCGGCAGGCGTTCGTCGCCGTGATGGCACGTCGGATTCCAGATCATCCAATCCTCCGGCGGATAGAAGCATTCGCCGTTGCTCCGCACGGTGCGCGCGTAGGCGAAACCGCTCTCGCGCATCGCCTCCACCGCCGCCGTGCCGTGCGCGCCGTATGGCGAGGCGAAACCCGTCACCGGCCGACCGAGGATGTTCTCGAGCGCGGCCCGGCCGTCGCGCAGTTCCGCGCGCAGGTCGGCCGGAGAAAGTTCGTTGAGCTGGAGATGGCGGTAGCCGTGCGAAGCTATTTCGTGCCCGGCGTAGACGCTTTCAAGTTCGTCGCGGCCGACGCGTCCCTTGGCGTGTCCGAGAATCGAGGCGTTGAGGTTGAACGTGGCCTTGAGCCCGTGCCTGTTGAAAATTCCGACAAGCCGCTTGTCCTGCAGCACGCCGTCGTCGTACGAAAACGTGATGCAGTTGCGGGCTCCTCCTGGAAAAGTGAAATACAGTTTTTTCATGTTTTGACCGGGAACGGATGCGACGGAAACCGTCGGTTTGAAGTTGTTCTACCCGATGTTCGAATGCAGTCCGCCGAGCAGGCGCCCGAGGGCGCGCGCCGGACGGGAACGCAGCACCGCGGGTTCGACGAATTTCCGCCGGAAAACGTCGATGACGGAAACGGCGGCGTACAGCGCCACCGGCAGAGCGACCAGAAGCGGCAGCGCCAGATCCGTCCGTTTCCATTCCTCCAGACGGAACACGCTGAACCACAGGTACCTGAAGAACGCCGGCGTCTGGTGCGCGATGTACACCGCGAGCGAAGACCGCGCCACGGCGTTCACCGCGCGGTTTTCGCCGAGTTCGAGATTCAGGAAAAACAGAAACGCCGAGACGGCGCAGAAAAAGTTCGGAATCGACTTGATGTCGAACAGCCACCGCGTGGCGAATCCCGGAATCACGCCGGCGTCGGCGCCGCGCGAATACGCCGCCACGAGCGCGCCGTAAACCGCGAGCGAAAGCGCGAAGAGCGGCGCGGTCACGCGCATCCCGAGCGCGTCGAGCCGCGTCCTCCGCTTCACGTACCCGGTCAGCGTGAACACGTACAGGATCCAGATAGTGTCGGGAATGAAACCGCTGCCGACGTCCGCCACCGTGGACTGCACGCAGAAAAACGCGCCGAAAACCGCGAGCGCCGCGCCCAGACCGCGCGCATCCGCGACGATCAGCCGTTGCAGGAACGGCGCCGCGAGCATCACGAACAGCCATGCGGAAACGAACCACAGAGGGCGCCCGAAAAACGGGAAAAACGCGCGGACGATCGCGCCGCGCGGAGCCTCCGGCCACAGGAACAGCATCAGTATCGAAAGCGGAACGGTGTAAAACCACGTGGCGGAGTGCAGACGGATCCACCGCGCCGGTTTGAATTCGGAATCGACGAGGAACCAGCACCCGATCAGGACGAACACGTTGACCGAAACGCGCGCACCGAGCGAAATGAACGGCGCCGCGCACGCCTGCCACCCTGACATGTAGCGCAGAAGCCGCCCCTGCGTCGCGAAATGGCCGATCACTATCGCCATCATCGCGATGATGCGGAGCAGCTCAAGATTGGATTGACGCGGTTTGCCTTCCATCGTTTTCTCTCATTGAGGACGCGTCCTTGAATCTAGCAAACAATCGGGTGCTTTGCTAGACTCACGCGGCGTGAAAGACAGGTCGTACCATCTCGTCGGAATCGGAGGAACCGGGATGTCGGCGCTCGCCGAAGCGCTGGCCGACGCCGGGTGTTCGGTGTCCGGTTCCGACAGGTTTCTCGACGCGCGCGAACGCGTGTCGTCGCTGGAGGTTCTCTCCGCGCGCGGGATTCCGCTCTTCCCGCAGGACGGTTCGGGCGTGCACGCCGGGCTCACGGCGGTGATAGTTTCAACGGCGATCGAGCCGGACAATCCGGACGTCGTCGCGGCGCGCGCGGCCGGTGTCGCGGTGGTGCACCGCGCCACGGCGCTCTCGGAACTGCTCGCCGCGCCCGGCGCCAGGCTTGTCGCCGTCGCAGGCACCAGCGGAAAATCCACCACCACCGCGATGCTCGGGCATTTTCTCGACCGCGCCGGGTTCTCCCCGACCGTGGTGAACGGAGCGGCGTGCCCGACGTGGGCCGCACGCGACCGCACCGGTTCCGTGCTTCGCGGCGACGGAGGCTGGCGCGTCGCCGAAGTGGACGAAAGCGACCGCTCTCTTCTGGCTTTCTCGCCTTACGCCGCGATCATTCTCAACGCCTCGGCCGATCACTTCGGCCTGGAGGAAACGAACGCGCTGTTCGACGCCTTCGCCGCGCGCGTGACGGGGCCGCTCGTCGACGCCCGTTCGCCGGACGTCGGACTCCCCGGCGACGATGAAATCGAAGAAGGCGAATGGTCGGTGTCATTCCCATTCCGCGGCCGGCGTTTCACGCTGCCCATGCCCGGGAAGCACAATGCGACGGACGCGTTTCTGGCGTGCGAGCTGGCGTGCAGACTCGGCGCCGACGAAGCCGCGCTCGAAGAGGCGGTCGCCTCGTTCGGAGGGATTTCGCGCCGACTTGAAACGGTCGGATTCCGCAAAGACGGCGTGCGCGTCATCGACGACTACGCCCACAACACCGAAAAACTGCGCGCGTCCATCGCCACGCTGCGGGCCCGTTCCAAGCGCCTCGTGGCGCTGTGGCGTCCGCACGGCTACGCGCCGCTGCGCAAAATGCGCGCGGAGCTGACGGCCATGTTCGCCAAAGAGCTGCGCAGGGACGACCGTCTCGTGCTACTGCCGGTGTTCGACGCCGGCGGCACCGCGGTGCGCGACGTTTCGTCGGAGGACTTCGCCGCCGGCCTCGAGGACGCCGGCGTCTCCGTTGACTGCGTCGCGGACGTCGCCGCCGCGGAAAAGTTCATGGGCGCGCTCGCGGCACCCGGCGACATAATCGCCGTTTTCGGCGCACGCGACCCGGCGCTCCCGCGCCTCGCCCGCGCGCTCGCCGCGGCCGGCGCGTGAAATTTTCCGGATCACGTTTTCAAATGAACACCGCTCTTTCCGTCATCTCCGCCTTCTGGAACGTCTTCGCGCGCATGGCGCCCTGGCTGCTTTTCGGATTTTTCGCGGCCGGAGTTCTCGCCGTGCTGATTCCCAGACCGTTCGTGATGCGCGTCATGGGACGGCGCACCGGGTTCGCCGGGATCGTGCGCGCCGTGCTCATCGGCATCCCGCTGCCGATCTGTTCGTGCGGCGTGCTGCCGATCGCCGCCGGACTGCGCCGCCACGGCGCGGGCAAAGGCGCCACGGCCGGATTCCTGATCGCCACGCCGCAGACAGGCGTCGATTCGATTCTCGCCACGTACGCGCTGCTGGGTCCGGTCTTCGCGGTATGCAGACCCGTCGCCGCGCTGCTCACGGGTCTGGCCGGCGGCGCCGCCGTCGACGCCGTCGCCGGTCCGGACGCCGAAACCGAAGGCGCTAACGACGACGCGGCGGCACCGCCGAAGACGCTTCGCTCCGTTCTTTGGCAGGGCTACATCAGGCTGCTCAGCGCGGTCGTGCGGCCGCTTTTGGCCGGGCTTTTCGTGTCGGCGCTCGTGACGGTGTTCGTGCCCGACGACTTTTTCGCGACGTTTCTCGGCGGCCGCGACGCCCTTGCCATGCCGCTGATGGCGTTGCTCGGGTTCCCGATGTACATCTGCTCGACCGCGGCGATTCCGATAGCGGCGTCGCTCGCCGTCAAAGGTCTCTCCCCTGGAGCGGTGTTCGTGTTCCTCATGGTCGGCCCGGCGGTGAACGCCATGTCCATATCCACCATCGGCGCGCTGATCGGGCGCGGACCGGCCGTCGTCTACGCCGCGGTGATCGCGCTCGGCGCGATTCTCTGCGGCGTCTGCGTGAACGCGATCCCCGGCGCTTTGCCGGATCTTTCGGCCGTCGCGGCGCACGCCGGCGGCGCATCCGTCTTCCAACACGTCTGCGGCGCGGTTCTCGCGATCCTTCTCTTCAACGCCTGGCGCCGTTCGCCCATGCGCCGGAAATGCCGCTAATCTGCTAGAATCCGCAGCATGACAGACATAACGATCCTTCCTTCCCTGCTCGCGGCCGACTACGGCCGTCTCGGCGAAGAAATCCGCCGCGTTAACATTTCCGGCGCGGATGAACTGCATCTCGACATCATGGACGGGGAATTCGTGCCGAACATCTCGTTCGGACCGGCCGTGGTGAAGCTCGCCGCGAAAGAATCCGTTCTGCCACGCAACGTCCACCTGATGCTGGCCCACCCCGAGCGTTACATCGAAGACTACGCGAAGGCCGGGGCGTCGACGATCCAGATACACGCCGAAACGCTCTGCGACAAGCGCGAAACGCTCTCGCGCATACGAGCTCTGGGCTGCCGCGCGGGCCTCGTGCTCAATCCCGACACCCGTCACACCGCCGCGCTGCCGTATCTCGATCTGCTCGACGAAGTGCTTTTCATGACCGTCTGGCCCGGCTTCGGCGGCCAGAAATTCATCGCAAAGCCGCTCGATGAAATCCGTGCGCTCCGCGCCGAGGCGCCGGGACTGCGCATCATGGTCGACGGCGGGATCGACCGCGTCACGCTGCCGCAGGCGGCCGCGGCCGGCGCCAATGCGTTCGTGGCGGGGTCTTCGCTTTTCCGCGAGACCGACATGGCCGCGGAAATCGCACGCTGGCGCGCGCTTTGATTTTCCGACCGATGCCCGACGAACCGCAAGTGAACCTATGCTCGCCCTCCGCCGTGGCGGGGTTGCTGCAGCGCCACGGGATAAAACCGTCGAAGGCGCTCGGGCAGAACTTTCTCATCGACCGCAACATCCTGCGCGCGATCGCCGAGGCCGCGGGTCTGGACGCGGATCATCCTGAAAACAACGCCGGAATCAACGTGCTCGAAATCGGACCCGGGCTCGGAGTGCTCACTGAAACGCTGCTCGCCTGCGGCGCGCGCGTGACGTCCGTCGAAAAAGACGAACGGCTGTGGCCGCTTCTCGAAGAGCGCTTCGCCGGAAACCCGCGTTTCGAACTCGTGCGCGGAGACGCCCTCGAGCTGGATTACGCGGAATTCCCCGCGTCGCGCGGCATTTCGCGCATCGTGGCGAACCTGCCTTACTCGGTCGGCACCCGCGTCGTCGTCGACGCCGCGCAGTGCGCGAAACCGCCGGAATCGATGACGCTTCTTCTGCAGAAGGAAGTGTGCCAGCGCTTCACCGCGCCGCCGCGTTCGCCCGACCGCGGTGCGGTCTCGGTGTGGCTGCAGCGCCGCTACGACGTGACGCGCGTGCGCGACGTCCCGCCCGGATGCTTCGTGCCGAGGCCGGACGTGACCTCCGGCATAGTCACCCTGCGCCGCCACGACCGTTTTCCGATGGAACACGCCGCCGCGCTCGATTTCGACGCGCTCGTGAAACGCGCGTTCCTGCACCGCCGCAAACAGCTGTGCGTTTCGCTCCGCGGCGAATGCGCTCAGGAAACGGTGAAAGCCGCGCTCGAACGCGCCGGGGCGCCGCCGACCGCGCGCGCCGAGGAGCTTTCGGTCGAACAGTGGCTCGTCTTCCACGCCGCGGTGCGCGGTTCCTGAAAGACGGCTCGTCCGCAAGAAAACG
>JAZUJQ010000289.1:0-1615 GCA_045642845.1 Kiritimatiellia bacterium | reverse complement strand
GGGCTGCGGTTGCGGTTCGGCCGGAGCGGGCTGCGGTTGCGGTTCGTCGGGCTCGGGTTGCGCGGCGGGCTCGGGTTCGGGCCGTTCGGCGAGCGCTTGCGCGAGGAGGGCCTTGACGTCTTCGAGCGTAAGCGTCGCTTCGGGCGCGGGCTTTTCCCGGGCGCTTTCGGAACGGAGCACGTAATCGAGAAGGCGCGTCTGCTGGTTTTTGTTTTCGGCCGTTATTTTGCCGAAAAACACGGCGAACCCGACGGCGGAGAGCGCCACGATCACGACGATCGCGGTGATGAAGCACACGGCCATCGTGAACATGCGGCGCCGCGCGCGTTCGCGTTCCTGATCCAGAAACGTCTGGAACGCCTTCAGCACCGGGAACGATTCGTCTCCGCCCTTGGCGAGCGTCACGGCGAAAAGATTTTCGGGATCGATGTTGTTTTTACCGTCTTCCATTTTTCACTCCGTTCAGAAAAGGGATCCTGCGCCGGCCTCGAGTTCCGCGATGCGGGCGCGCAGCGTTTTTTCGAGGAACTGCCAGTTGTTGCGTTCTTCGGCGAACTGCCGTTCGGCTTCGACGATCTGCGTTTCGCGGTCGCGCAGCCGGCCTTCGAGCGCCGCGGCGTTTTTCGAGCCGGTCTCCGCGGCGCGGAGCTGTTCGCGCAGATCGCTCTCGTGTTTGAGCAGAACCTGCACGCGCTGATCGAGCACGCGCTCCGCTTCGGTCGCGCGGTCCAGTTCGGCGCGGTGCCGCTCCTGCATCGAGGACATTTCCTGACGGAGCTTCGCGAGTTCTTTCGCGCTGCGTTCCTCGGCCAGTTCGCTGCGCGACTTTTCCCCGTGGTCGCGCCGCAGCGCGCGGCCGAGATTCTCGATCGCGGCGTGCAGTTCGCGCTGGCGTTCGAGGCTCGCTTTGCGTTCCGTCTCGTTCACGGCTTTTTCGCGTTCGAGTTCGCGCGTCAAAGCGTTCATCGCTTCGTCGCCGAAGTTGCGGATCATGTCCACTTCGCCGTCGCTGGGATGCGCGCCGGTGGCGAGTTCGGACTGCGCCTGTGCGAGCTTGTCGGAAAGATCGGCGCGTTCGCGCATGAGCGTTTCGACTTCGTTTTCGAGGTCTTTGACGCGGCGCGCTTCTCCGGCGTAGTCGGACGGCAGGATCTGCCCGGCGCCGCCGTTCACGGTGCGCAGGTCCGCGATCTCCTTTTCGAGCGCGGCGATTCTCTCCGCGGCTTCCGCGTCGCGCGAGTTCGAGAACACGAGCAGTTCCGCATGCTCGGATTCCAGGGAATCGAGCGCGGCTTTCGCGGATTCGGCCGCGGCAAGCGCGCCGTCCTTCGCCTCTTTTTCGCAGGCGAGTTCGCTCTTGAGCGCGGCCACCGTTTTTTCCAGACCGTCGGCGCGCGCGGCGGCCGCGGCGGCTTTTTCGGAAAGTTCGGCGTTGCCGCGTTTGAGCTCTTCCGCGTTTCCGGCGCTGGATTCGGCCTCGGCGACGGCCGCCGCGAGTCGTTCTTCGAGTCCGGCCGTTTTCGCCCGGGCGTCTTCGAGCGCCAGATTGGCCGCCGACAGCGCGGCGGCGTGCGCGCCGTCTGAATCGGCGAGTTTGACGGAAAGCCCGGCGATC
>JAZUJQ010000288.1:0-1629 GCA_045642845.1 Kiritimatiellia bacterium | reverse complement strand
CGGATTGTAATGGAAGTCGGAAAGGTTGTAAGGCGAGGAATACACCGCCAGATCCGATCCGGAGAGGATGTCCGGCCACAGGCCGTCTGCGTCCGGCCTGACCGGCGGAAGAAGGGCGTCGCGGTACTCCTCGCCGAGTTCCCGTTCGCAGCGTTCCATCGCATCGAACGGAGCGCGGTCCGGCCAGCGCAGATCCGGAACGACGGCGATGCGCGGCCTGTACTTCGCGTTCCGCAGCATCGCATCGAAGAGCGGCTTCGCCGGGAACATGGACGCCGATGAAACCATGAAAATGCACTCGATCGGTTTTCCGCAGGCGGCCTTCTCCCGGAGGCGTGCGACGGTTTCTTCCCGCGAAACGGCTTTTCCGGACGCGAGAAAGGACGTCGGCAGCCCGTGTCGTCGGCCCGTCCGTTCATAGTGGACGAGAGGGTTCGCGTCCGCCGGGAGACGGTGCAGCGCGGTGTACTCGGCGCCGCAGAAATCCGGTGACGGATCGAGTCCCGCGCGGTGCCCGACCGCGAGGTAGTGAAGCGCCGGATCCGTTCCCGCCTGCATGACATCCGGATGTTCCCTCAGATACCATTCGCGGTCGAACAGTTCCGAACGCGCCACGATGCGGCGGTCGCGCACGGCTCTTGCGAGACGCAGCATTCCAGCCGGAGTCCCGTATCTGCGCAGTTTTCCAGTCAGGCCGCCGAGTTTCATCTATTTCCGTTTGTCAAGGGCGACGGATGCCGCCGCGCAGAGCAGGAGCGGCAGCAGCACGCCGTCGAAAAACACAGCCGACGCCACCGCTTCTTCTTCGATCAGAATGCAATCGCCCGCCCGATCCAGAGCTTCGGCTTTCGCCGCGGGAGCGACGGGCGCGCGCACGACGGATGCGGCCTCGTGCGCGAAACGTTCGAGACTTTGCGGCACCGAGCCGCTGTGACCGTGCATGCGCGCGGCGGCGGTCGTGCCGTCGGTGTAAGCCGCCGACGCCCCCGCCGAAGTCAGCGCGCACAGCGCCACGGCCACGAACGCCGCCACGGGGAACGAGAACGCGCATCCGAGCGCCATGCCGACCGCGCCGAGCAGCGACAGCACCGAGAACATCACGAGACCGGCGCGCAGCAGATTTCCGCCGATCGAACCGGTCGGCACGCAGACGCGCAACGAGCCGCGCTTCACCAGCACGGATACGCCGTTTTCGCCGTCTTCGACGTTTTCGAACGACACGTAAAGCTCCTTCGCGGATCCGACGGACGGCAGAACCAGCTCGACCCGGCCGCCGTCGGAGTCCGCGACGTCACGGGACGCGAGCATCGTTCCGGATTCATCGTCCGCGCGGACTTCCATCGATCCGCGCACGCCTTCCCCCGCGCCGTAGGACGAGAGAAAATCGAATTTCACCACGATGCCTTCGCCGGCGTTTTCCGGCAGCGTGACGCGCCAGTGGGTCCGTTCGCCGGGTTCGATCGGAAGATGCGTGCCGCTCGCGAAGTCGGCGCGCAGCGATTGGCGCACGAGTGGTTCGCGGTCGCGGTCCGCCACGCCCGGATCGATTTCGGCGAGTTTGCCGAACATCCGTGCTTCCTCCTCGTCGAGCGAACGTGCGTTTTCCGCGAGAACGCGCATCACGGTCGT
>JAZUJQ010000287.1:0-2584 GCA_045642845.1 Kiritimatiellia bacterium | reverse complement strand
GTTGCCGGACCGGCGTTTGCCGGGCGGATCAGAACACTTCGCAGAACGGGAGGTCTCCGACGAGCGGGGCGGCGTAGCGGATGAACGCGGGGGTGACGTCGTGCCCGTTTTTCGCGATGAACGCGTCCGGCATGGATTTGGTGTTTTTCGCGACCTTGCCGACTGGCACGGGCGTGTAGCTCACGGCGTATTTCGCGCCGGGTTTGCGGATGATCGCGATGGACGACGCGTTGACGGCGACGCCACGCGCGGCGCAGGCGAGCGCGTGGCGGACCGCGGCGCGGCCGGCTTCGAACGCCTCTTTCGCGTCGGTTCCGGACGCGACGCCGGGGAACGAGCGCTGGAGATAGCCGAACGTGTCGGCGCGCACGCGCTTGATTCCGAGCCTGTCCTTGAGCAGGCGCGAGAGCATGTCTCCCAGCGCGCCGGTGCCGGAAAGCTGGAGATTGCCGTGCGAATCGCGTTCGCCGCCGAACAGCGCGGCGACCGGCGTGCCGGACGCGTCGCGGATGCCTTCGGATACGGCCGCGACGCAGCGGCCGTGGCGGCGCATGCACTCCGCCACGTCGGAGACGAACGCCTCCGGGGAGAACGGGCGTTCGGGCAGATAGATGAGGTGGGGACCGTCGTCCCTGCGGATGCGCGCGAGGGCGGATGCGGCGGTGAGGAAGCCGGCGTCGCGGCCCATGATGACGTCGATCTTCACGCCGCCGAGCGCGCGGTTGTCGAGATCGTCTCCGCGCAGCGCGCAGGCGACGAAACCCCCGGCGGAGCCGTAGCCCGGCGTGTGGTCGTCCACGAGCAGATCGTCGTCGATCGTTTTCGGGATCTGCACGACCTGGAGCGGAGCGCCGCGGGCTTCCGCGCGTTCCGCGACGATGCGGGCGGCGTCGGCGGAGTCGTTGCCGCCGATGTAGAAGAAGAAGCCGACCTTGCGCGCGAGGAGGGCGTCCAGAATGGCGTCGCAGTCCTTTTCATCGGGCTTGTGGCGGCAGGAGCCGAGCGCGGAGGAGGGCGTCGCCGCGATGGCGCGGAGTTTTTCGACGGACGGCCTGCGCAGGTCGATGTACTCGTTTTTGAGGATGCCGTCGAGACCGTGGCGTGCGCCGAGGATCCGGCCGACGCGGCCGGACGCGCGCGCGGCCAGCACGGCGCCGACGAGCGACTGGTTGATGACCATCGAAGGGCCGCCGGACTGGGCGATCGCGAGGTTGCCGAGAGAAGGGGATTTCTTCATTTGTTTTTTCCGCGCGGCGCGTCAGCGCTGGCGGCGTTCGAAGCGGCGTTTGGCTTCGGGGGTGAGTTCCGGGTTTTCAAGCAGTAGGCATTCCAGCTCGCCGGAGAAGAAGCTGCGCGTGCGGGCCGAAACGAGTCCGGCGGAATCCGCGAGTTCGGGATTGCCCGTGAAGACGTAGCCGTCGTAGCCGTCTTCTTTGGCCGCGGCGAGGAAGCCGCCGATGTCTTCGTAGGTGTCGCGCAGGCGGACTGGGTCGCCGATGCGGCCGCCGTAGGGCGGGTTTACGACCGCGACGCCGCGCGCCTCGGTGCGAGGGTGCGGGCTGTGCCGCACGTCGCAGGTTTCGATCCGGATGCGGTCGGCGGCGCAGGCTACTTCGGCGTTGCGGCGCGTCGCGGCGGTCATCGCTTCGTCGATGTCTGTCGCGATGATTTCGCACTTCACGTCGCGCGAAGCGTAGTATTCCTTGCGGGCCTCGGCGAGGATGTCGGTCCAGATTTTCGGATCGAAGCACGCGAGGTGCATGAACGAAAAATTCTGGCGCGACATCGCGGGCGGGCGCCGCTGGGCGATCCAGAGCGCCTCGATCGCGAACGTGCCCGAGCCGCACATCGGCGAAAGGAAGGACCCTTCGCCGCGCCAGCCGGACGCGAGGATGAGCGCGGCCGCAAGCGATTCGCGTATCGGGGCCTCCGACGTGATTTCGCGGTAGCCGCGGAACGAGAGGGCCTGTCCTGTGGTGTCGATGTAGATCGTCGCCTGATCGCCGAACCAGTGGAGGAACACGCACGCGTCGGTGCGCTCGTTGCCGGAATCGGGGCGGCGGCCGCAGGCGTTGCGCATGCGGTCGGCGATCGCGTCCTTCACCTTGAGCGAAGCGAACTGCGAATTGCGGATCGTCGGGTTGGACACCGAGCGGTCGACCGAAAAATAGCCGTTGGGGTCGAGGTACCTCTCCCACGGCACGGCGACGAGTTCGTCGTAGAGGTCGTTCGCGTTGCGGGCCCTGAAACGGTCGAGCGCGTACAGCACGCGGTGCGCGGTGCGCAGGCGGAGATTGAGGCGGACGCAGTCTTCCAACGTTCCCTCGGTCTCGACGGCGGTGTCGAACACTTTGTCGACGCGCATGCCGAGAGACGAGATTTCGTCGGCGAGTATCGGAGCGACGCCGGCCGAGCACGTGCAGACGACCAGACTCGGCTCCGATGAGAAAACCGGATTCATTTTGTCAATTTTCGAACGGGAAACGGTACGGGAGCGAGAAGCGGTCGCGCACCTCGAGGATTTCTTTCTGGACGGCGGGGCCGACGGGAACGCCCTTGTCCTTGCGTTCCTGCCAGACGAGCC
>JAZUJQ010000286.1:0-13810 GCA_045642845.1 Kiritimatiellia bacterium | reverse complement strand
CTCGCCGAATTCCTTGCGGATTTGGGCAAGCACCGCGTCAAGCGCCGCAGGAGCGGCGTTTTCTGTTTTCTTTGCCATTGTCTGTTTTGTCAAAAGTGATGCGACGGCGCCGGTCGGCGCGGGCGCGGATTTCGTTTACTCCGCCGAAGTGGGAACCGCACGTATGCGGAAGAACTTGGCGTCGGTGTCGGCGGGCAGGTTGGAAACAGTGAAGGATCCCACGCCCGCGCTTTCGGAAATTTCGACTCCGCTGATTTCGACCGAGTCGCAGCCGTTCGTCAGGCCGGAGAGTTCGGACGCGTATTCCACGGTCCAGACGTAATCGCCGGTCTGCAGATCGCCCGCTCCGGAGAGCGTGACGCGGAACTCGAGTTCCATGCCGGATGCGCCGGAGGTGATCGAAGTGATTTCAGGCGGCAGAACGTCCGGAATCTTGCGCTGGGGTTCTTCGGACTTGCCGTCGAGAGACCAGATCGCGAGCTCTTCGGAGTAGTTGAACGCACCCGGAGTGACTTCGAACGTATCCCAACGGAGCGACGGCGGATCGGTGCGCATATCGCCCGTGAGGGAGATCGTGTATCCGATACCGGCCTTGCCAGCGCGGGAAGTCGTGTACGTGAACTTGTCGCGCGCGTCCGCGGGCATGCCGAGGTCATCGCCCCAGTACACGCGGTCGACGATGGCGCCCATCGAACGCTTGAGCGTGAGCGCGCCGAGTTTGTAGTACATGTAGTTGTCGTCGAAATCGTCGGCGAGCAGCTGATCGTTGCGGTTGGCGACGCCTTCCTTGCCGAGCACGTAGAAGCCCCAGCCCTTGTCGGACTCGGTCGACTCGTCCTTGATGAAAGCGGCGCCGCTGGCCAGCGTGTTCGTCCAGAAGCAACGCTCTTCGTCCGGATAGATTTCAGTCGCGGCCTCGTTGAGGTCGTGGATGTAGAGCTTCCACCCGGAGATGTCGGCTCCTTCCGGACCCATGAGTTCAACGAACTGCGTCGGGAGTTCGGAAGCGGAGTAGACGACGTTGATTTCGTTCACGAAAACGTTGGTGTCGCACGAGAAGACCCAGAAGTGCGAAACGGGGCTGTCCGTGGTCGCGAAGGTCTTGTTGAGGTCGATCGGCTCGTACCAGGAGGGATTCGTGAACTTGTACGCGCCGGAGTGCTGCGTGCTGGAATCGGTGGTCAGGCGGGAACCGTCGGTGCCGGTGTAGGACGCCGTGGCGTTGTACTGGATGACGTCATCGACCGTCATTCTGCTCCTGACGTTCGTCGGGATCGGTTCGACGGAGATGAAGTCGTACGTGTTCGTGGTCAGTCCGACGACGGTGCCGGTGTAATCGCGGATCTCGGTCACGGTGTTCGTGAACGCGATGCGGGAGGACGAGCCGATGCGGCTGACCCAGTTGGAGTACCCCCAGCGATCGGCGTGCGAATAGATGTCGCTCTGCTTGTAGTACTGAAGCTCGACCGAAATGTCGCGCGGATTCATGTGCGGGTTGACGAGCTTGACGTGGGCGTAGGTCGGCTTGCGCACGGTCGGGATGTCCGGATCGAAGGTGATTTCTCCGATTGAGATACTCGCCAGAGGCGGCTCCGTCACGAGGATGTTGTCGAACAGCACGCGGTTGTACGAGCCGGAACCGGCCACGCCGTAAATACGCAGGTAACGCGCGTCGGAGAGCACGTTGCGCTGGTAGAAGTGGCGCCAGTCGGAGTTGTTGATGCCCTCGATCGTGGCGATCGTGGTCCAGTCCTCTTCGCGGGGCGACTGCCTGTCGCAGACCTTGAGGTAGATCGTGGCGGACGCGCCGGCGGCGACCACCTCCGGATCGGCGCGGTACCAGAAGCTCACGTCGCCGACGCCGTCGACCATGCGCGGAGACTGCAGGTACGGGCTGCCGCTGATGGTGTTGCCGTTGGTGTCGCGCGTTTCGCTGTCGTTGAGCTCGGCGCTGCGGGTGTTGTTGCCGGAGTCGAATTTGACGGCGAGATCGTCGATGAAACGGGACACGAGCAGGTTGTACGCGACCCACGCGGTGTCGGCGTCGGCCGGGTAGTCGGTCGACATAAGCTCGGTCACGTAGAGAGAGCCCCAGTTTTCGATCGTCTTCTCGTCGTCGAGATAACGATCCATCAAGATGCGCAGACGACCGTCGATGTTCGTGCAGACCGGAACGTAGATCGACGCTTTCTCGCCCGCCGCGGCGTTGAACGTTTCGATCGTGACGGGGTCGTTGCCGTTTTCATCGACGAGCTGCACCGAGAAGCGCACCGGATGGTTGTTGTCGACGACGTAGCGGAAACTGATGTCGCCGACGCCGGTGCCGAGGCGCGGAGTGATGATGTACTGGTCGACCGCGTCGCGGACGGACACGTTGGCGCGGGTGCGGTCGAGTTCGTAGCCGCGGGCTCCGAGCACGCCGGGGTCGGCCTTGATCGTGGCGTATGTGCCCTTCCAGGACATGGTCTGGTTGCGCGGATCGCCCTCGCCGTAATCGCGGTCGTAAACCGTGACGCCGCGCCATTCGGAGCACGCGAGGTCATCGACGACGAGCAGGCCGGAAGAACCGTTGCTGCCGGAGGTCGCGACGGTTTCGATGCGCAGATACGTGTCGTCCCAGAAGTGCATCGGGAACGTGACGGTCTGCCAACCGAAGCCGGAGACGGACTTGACGCCGTTGACGTTGTAGCTGGCGCTGCGGTTGTCCACCCAGTTGAGAGCCCAGTCGCTGTCGTCTTCGACGGGGGCCCAGACGGCGTCGCAGGTTTCCTTGTTGGAACGGAAGGCCTTGATGGCGTAGTAGACGGTCGGAGACCCGCGGACGATGGACGTGGGCTTGTTGGACGCGAAGCCGGAAATTTCGCTCTGGTTCGGCTTGACGGTCCACGGAGTCGTCCTGTTGTATTCACGCTTGCCGCCGCCGAGGTTCCAATCGGACGCCGCGGACAGGTTGACCGCCTTCTTCGCGGTCGCCGTGGAAGAACCGCGGTTGAGCGCGCCGATCGTGGAATCGGTGAGATCGTAGACGTAGACCTGGAACGTCGCGGCCGCTTCGGCGGCCTGCACGCCGATCGTGCCGGAAACAGGCACGCCCTTCGTGGCGACCGAAGTCGCGTCGATCTTGGCGACGGGATTGCCCGACGGGCTCGACGTGGCCTGAAGTTTGCTTCTCTGATACACCTTGGCCGAGACCGAGACGGCGCTGCCGTTGGGCTCGAGCGTCATGATGATGGCGCACGGCCAATCGCTCGAAGTGAACGACTGGTTGTTGATCTTCTGGGTCTTGCCGACCTGGGTCAGAACGCCGTTGACGCAGGAGAACACCTCGAAGTCGAGATAGGTCGTGTCGGTCTTTTCTCCGGGCGTCACGCGCTGGGTGAGACGGGCTTCGAAGTAGTTGCCTTCATCCTGATAGTTGCCGTAGAGCGAAACCGAAGGATGATCTTCGGACATCGAATCGATCTTGTACACGCCCATCGCGGCGTATCCGCCGGTGAACGCGAGACCCGGACGGTAGAACGCCACGCGGGTGTCTTCGCGGTCGGTGCCGGCGCGGACGCGCATGCTGAACGTGTCGCGGCCGCGACCGCCCTGGGCCGAACCGCCGAGCACGGACCCGGAAGTTTCCAGACTGCCGACCATGGTGCCGGAAGTGATCTTGTACGCGCGGTTGCGCTGCGAAGACGTGGACTTCGCGTCCTTGCGGCAGTTCTCCTCGACGATCGTGACGCCGCGCATGCGGAGGCCGTTGGCGAACTTGTCGACGTAGAAGGTGTCCGGAGTCACGGCGCCGCTGGCCTCGAGCTCGACGAAGCCGACGTCGTCGAACTGCGTGACGGAGCGCCCTTCGAGATTGCTTTCATGCGTGGTCTTGTTGTAGAGACCCTGCGAACGCGCGTAGTAGCGGTCGTTGGCCTGCCACGTGTTGAAGTCCTGCCACGAGGCGCGGAACACCTGGTAGGCGCCGTTGGTGGTGTTGAGAGACAGAACCACGAAGCCGTTGGTGACGTCGGCGAACTGGATGCGCGGAGGATACCAGCCTTCGGGAGCGCCGGTCCCCTCCTCCACTTCGAGAACAGTGCCGGCGGTCGGCGGGTTGATTTCAAGTTCGCTCTGGTCGATCTGACCCCAGTCGTAGCTCGACTTGTTGTCGGTGTAGACGCCGGCGATGTCGGCTTCGGCGCGACGCCAGGCGCTCGTCACCAGGAAGTACGAATCGACCTGATTCGTCACGTAGACCACGGCCTGCCATTCGTAGTCGCCGACCTGATCCATTTTGTAAGAGGGGCTGAGAAGCGAAGGCTCGTCGGGATTGACGTCCATCGGCACGAGACCGAAGTCGCGGAACTGCGAACGGAAGCGGCGGATGCCTTCTGGCGCGGAAAGCGTGCAGTAATCGTACTGGGCTTCGATCTGGAAGCTGCGGTCGTTGCGGGACGACGGATAAGCGCCGTACTGCGAGTCGAGGTTGCCAAGATCGTAGAGGTAGCTGAGATCGTTGGTCGTTCCGACGTACGGCGTGTTGACCAGATCGTAGTACGCGTCGGCGATGATGTTGCCGTTGTAGACGTAGGTGTCGATGAAGTTCTTGAAATAGGCAGGAGAGCGGGATTCGCACACCTTGCCGTAGAACATCTTGTACTGCGACGCGGGATAAGTCACGCCGGCGTAGGTGCGGGACTCGGTCTGGGTCTCGTCCTTCTTCACGAACGCACGGCAGGCGTCGAGATTGTTCACGGTCGTGAACGCGTTGTTCGGTTCCGGATTCCTGTTGAACTGGAACACGGGCGCGTATCCGGTGAAGTCGGCGCGGTAGAAATACTGGAAATCGCCGGCGATATGGTTGGTGAGCGTCGTGGCGTAGGTGCCGGCGTCGCAGAGCGTACGTCCGGCGACGTTGGTGAGCACGGTGTAGTTCCAGCCGGACCATTCAAGACCGTTCTTCTGACGCCAGACGAGCATGGGCGTGATGTTGTCGGCGTGGCAGTTCGCGTTCTTCTGGGCGACGGTAACGCGGAAGGAGACGGGATCCTGGACAGACGGATAGCCCGGCTCGTAGTCGATTTCGTCCTTGACCAGCGTCACGCCGGGCTCGGGCGGGCAGAGCACGATGTCGGAAATCGCGATGGACGAAGCATCGAGATCGGCGTCGGAATCGGAATCGGGATCGGTCATGTTGCGGAATGCGATGAGACCGGCCGCGGGATTGGCGACTTCGATGCGGAACTGGATCCAGTCCGAACCGGATTCAAGCGCCGGGATCTGGACGTCCGCAAGCACGGTGCGCGGATTGGAGTCGGCGAGCTTGGACGCGCTTTCGATGACGAGGCGGCCGGATTCGGTTGTCGTCGATTTCACGAAACGGGCCTTGAACCAGATCGTGCCGACAGACATGGACGTCATGTTCGCGATGTACGAATAGCGGTTGCCGGACTGGTACGAAGACGCGGTCGATTTCGGCGCGCGGATGTAGAAGTACGCGTTCACCGTGTTGTCCTTCCAGACGTTGCTGGCGAACCACTTGCGGTAAAGCGGGGAGGAACTGCTGGTCTCGGTGTAGACGAGCGAACTCTTGCTGGACGAGCTGATCTGCGTCCACGCGGCGATGTTCGGATAATGGGCTTCATCGAGCGTCTCGGTCACGGAATAGGCTCCGGCGCCGCCGGTCGCCACCGCTCCGTCCGCGCCCTCCGCGCTGACCGTGTAGGACACGGTGCCGGCGTGGTTCACGGGCATCGTGCCGCTCCATGACGTGCCGCTGCCGTTCAGGTACACGCGCACGCGCTCGCCGTCGCCCTGGTTGAAGTTCACCCACACGCACTCGGCGGGCTCGCCGAGTGCCACGGACACCGAAGGAGGCGTCAGGACATTGAACGATGTCGTCGAGCCGTTGCCGAGCGTGACGTTGAATGACTGCGCGCCGAAAGACGACACGACACAGAAGAACGCGCCGAGCGCGAAGAGACGGAGGCTTTTCATGTGATTTTTCCCGTTACGGCAAAAGGGTGCCGTTCCCGTGACGCCGATTATAGTAAAACCGCGGAATGAAAACAAGCGAGGTCAAACGCTTCTGCGCATGTCTTTCACGAAGAACTGCGGAGATCCGTAGTTGTCGCGGGAGAAGTGAAAGACTATATCGACGCGATCTCCTTTTTTGAACGGCATGTCGGTCCGCCCGAACACGATCGCGGGCACGCGGCTCTCCTCGAGATCGATGTGCCAATTCACGTTCGTGCGGCCGAATTTCGCCGGATCTTCGGCGAGCGTCACACCGCGCAATGCAAGGAACGGAGCCGGATTCAGGGTTCCGAACGGTCCCAGCCGCGCGATCTCGTCGACCAGCCCGTCGTCGGCTTCGTCGGGTTCGAGCCACGCCTCGATGCGGCTTTCAGGACGCATGTCGAGCCCGTTTTCGGCATTTTCGCACACTTCGGAAAAAACGGCTTTGAACGCCTCGAGGTTCTCCGATGCGAGAGTAAGACCGGCCGCGGCGCGATGGCCGCCGAATGAAAGCAGCATTCCGCCGGATTTCACGGAACCGCCGGTTTTTTCCAAAAGCTGCATCAAATCAAGTCCAGGGATTTCGGGACAGCGCGCGGAGCCGCGCACCACGCCCGGAACTTCGTCCGCGGTGAACACGATGGTCGGCCGGTGCAGACGGTTGGAAAGACGCGAGGCCACGAGACCGATCACGCCGGGATGCCAACTTTCGTTGAACTGAACGAGCGCCGGCGGCAAATCGCCCTCCGGAATGCCCTTTTCGGCCTCGCGCACGGCGGCGGACTCTTCGTCGCGGCGCACCTGGTTGAATTCCGAAAGCCGGCGGGCGAGCGGACGCGCCGAGGCCATGTCGCGCGCGGAAAGCAGATTGACCGCCACCATCGGGTTGCCGACGCGGCCGGCGGCGTTGATGCGCGGAACCAGCAGAAACGCCAGCGCGGTGGCGTCGATGTCGCCGCGCAATCCGGCGGCGTGGCGCAACGCGCGCAATCCGGGCAATTCATCCGAACCGGGTCCGTTGAGGATGCTCAATCCGCACGAGGCGATGATGCGGTTCTCGCCGACGAGCGGAACGAGATCGCCGACGGTTCCGACGGCGGCGATCGCCAAAAGCGGCTGCAACGCCCTCCGGCCGGTCTGGGCCGGCAGAAAACGCCGCATGAGTTCGTGCGCGAGTTTGAACGAAACGCCGGCGCCGCACAGATGGCGGAGCGGTTCCGGGGTGCCGTCGAGGCACGGATTCACGAGCACCGAAGCCGATTTCGGCAGAGTCTCTTTGCTGATTTCGTGGTGATCGGTCACCACGACTTCGATTCCGGCGGCCACCGCGCGGTCGCACGCCGGCGCGTGCGAGATGCCGCAGTCGACCGTGACGATGAGTTTAGTGTCCGGGTTCTCGGCGAGGCACCGCTCCAGCGCGGGCTCCGTGAAACCGTACCCCTCTTTGATTCTGTCAGGGATGAAAATCGCGGTTTTCTTCGCGCCGACCGCGTCGAGCGCCGTGCGCAGGATCACCGCGGCCGTCATGCCGTCGGCGTCGAAGTCCCCGAAAACCGTGATTCCGTTGCCCGCCGCCACGTGCGCGCCGATTATCGTCGCGGCGCGCGCGATGCCCGGGAGTCTGTCCGGAAGCGCGAGGTTGCGCAGCATCGGCGTGAAGAACTCGGCCGCGAGCGTGACGTCGTCGTGTCCGCGGCACGCCATGATGCGCGCCACGCCGCGCGAAACGTGCAATCCGCGTCCGAGGAGGCGGATGGTTTCGTCGTCCGCTTCCGCGTCACGCCACTGGGTGCTCGGCCAACCGTCGGTCGCGCCGCTCATTTCGCGGCCTCCAGAAACGCCGCGAGAGGAGCCGCTTTTTCGTACAACGCCTTGCCTATGATCACTCCGGAAAGATTCGCCCGGCCGAGCGACGCCAGAGCACCGACGTCGCAGGGCGCGTGCACGCCGCCGGAAGCGACGATTTCCGCGCCGGGAACGGCGCGCGCCATTTCGTCCATCGCACGCAGATTCGGGCCCGCGAGCATGCCGTCCGTGGCGGTGTCCGTGAAGATGAACGTGCGCACGCCCGAAGCAGCCAGCTTCGCCGCGAGTTCCGTCGCACGGACGCCGGTCGTTTCGGTCCACCCCGCCACCTGGACGAAGCCGTCGCGCGCGTCGATGCCGACCACGATGCGTTCCGCGCCGAACCGTTTCACGAGCCGCGCGGTCGCCTCCGGATCGGACACGGCCCGCGAACCGATGATCGCGCGCGCCGCGCCCGCTCCGAGCACGGCGGCCACGTCGTCGTCCGTGCGCAGGCCGCCGCCGACTTCGAACGGAATGGTCAACGCCGTTTTCAAACGGCGGAACACGTCGGTGTGGACTGGACGGCCCTTGAACGCGCCGTCAAGATCCACGACGTGCAGATACTCCGCGCCCTGTGACTGCCAGAAAAGCGCCGTCTCCGCGGGATCTTCGGAGTACACGGTTTCGTCATCGGCACGCCCCTGCCGCAGGCGAACGCAGCGTCCGCCCTTCAAATCAATCGCCGGAAAAACTTTCATGGGGGACTTTCTACCAAAAACGCCTTGTAAAATCAAAACACGGCCGGCGCGGCCGCTTCCGCGCCCGCACCGGCATGGATGACTGCGGATTAAAACCGTTCGTCGGCGGATCGACCGTTCCCGCCCTTCACGACTTATTGCACGACGATGAGCATTCCCTTGAAATCACCCTTGAGAACCGTCAGTTTTCCGGTGCCGGCGAAATGCACGTCGTCTGTGATTTCGGCGCCGGATCCCGTGGCGCCGTATTCACCGGCGCTCAGGCATTTGCCGTCCAGATAAACCCTTTTGACGGTGTCGGATGCTCCCATGGAAATCTTCCCCCACGTCGCACCCTGTCCGCGATACGACGTCATCTGGATCGAATCGACGTTCTCCAGTGCGCCGGCGCACTGTACGTCAAGCGTGCCGGACCAGCTCACGTGAACCTCCCCCGAGCCGAGCTTGCACGTCGCCGTCAGATCCTCCGCCGCGCCGTTGCCGAGTTTCAAAGTCCCCTGAGGAATCCAATACGAACAGGTCTCCGTCGAATGGTCGTCGTAGTAAATCGTGGCATAGCGGGACGCCTGAACGAACTTCGGCGCCTGAATGAGCGGACGGAAATTGGCTCCGCCGGACGTGCTTGACCAGAAGAGGACAGGCTCACCGGACGCGATCGTTCCCTGATATTGCGAGGTCGGCGTTCCGACCTGATTCGCGTTGTGGTGCATGATTTGTCCGCTCGGAATCGTCAGCGTGTAGTCTCCCGAGAATGTGATGTTTCGACCGGATTGATAATTGCCGAATATCAAAGAGTAGTGGCTTCCCCAGGTTTTGTCGGAGCCGACGGAATACGCCGACTCGAAACCCGACCCCGTTTGGTTTACCGCACCCGTGTCCAGAATGGTAACTGAATGCGGAGCCCCCCAATTGCCGTTGTCCTTGCGCCATTGAGCGCCGGTGAAACATTGATCTACCAGGATTTCCTCACGGTTCCCGATCGTGAAGTCGTTCGGCTGCACCCAATTGTATCCGTCGGCCGCACAGCTCAACACCGCATGATCGGCACGGATGAATTTGCCGACATGAACGTGCGTGCTGCCGTAGAAAAGAAAACCGGTAAAGCCGTCTTCAAGGAAAATAGCGCCCGGCTCGACCGTCAGGCTTTTCGAAAACGACACGCTCTTTCCCGCATTGAGTCCGCTGAAGATCGCCGCATCCGTCGACGCCTGAGGATAGGTCGTCGCGGTCGAGCCGTCCGCCATCACCCAGTTCGCGGCCGTGTTCCAGCTGCCGCCGTCCGGCTTGTTCCAGTAATACTTCGTGTAACCGGCGAGCGGGTCGTCATCGGCGAAAACGCACGCCGCTGCACACGCGGCAAGAGCAATCATCATTCTTTTCATGTTTTCTCCTGTGATTGAATCGTTTTGATTTCGAACGGAAACACATGCGACATGCGCCGCGAATGTCCGCTTCCGGCACCGGACGGCGAGGCACAAGAATGGCGCCGCACCCTCGAACGTCGCGAAGTCTATCATGATTTCAATGAAACTTCAAAAGTCCGCAGAAATACGGCGATTTCAGATCCGCCGCGGCACGAACGCCGGCACCGGCGCGGGAAACACGGCAAAACCAGATCCGGGCGGACAAAAAACAAAACCCGCGATCGCGGATGCGAGCGCGGGTTTTGCTGCGGTTGAACCCGGAAGACTCAGGCGCCGAGCGTGTAACGCACGTAGCGACGGACCGCGACGGCGGTGTCGTTGGCCTTCTTGCCGGTGGCGGCGATGAGCTGCGAAACCGTGGTCTTTTCGCCCGGAGCGTTCTTCACGAACGCCTGATCGACGAGGCAGTTCTCCTGATAGAACTTGTTGATCTGGCCCATGGCGATTTTCTCGAGAATCTCCGGAGGCTTGGGCTTGCCGCCCTTTTCGGCCTGTTCGGCTTCGAGCTTCTTCTTGTTGATGTCCATTTCGGAAGCCACGACGTCCTGAGGAACCTGGGTGCGGTCGAGCCACTTCGGAGCGGAAGCGACGATCTGCAGGCAGATGTCCTTGGCGAACTGCTGGAAATCGGCGTTTCCGAGGGTGGCCTCGGATCCGGTCGCGATTTCGACGATCACGCCCGCCTTGCCGCCCATGTGGATGTAGGAGGCGAGACGGCCGGTGCCGGAAAGCTCGAGCACGTCCGCGCGGCGGATTTCGATCTTTTCGCCGAGTTTGGCGACGACCGTTTCGTGCTCTTCCTTCGTGGCGCCGGCAAGATCCTTCTCGCCGGCGAGGGCGAGATCGGCGACCTTCGCGGTGAACGCCTTGAAATCCTCGGCGTTGGCGACGAAGTCGGTTTCGCAGTTGACTTCGACGAGCGCGATCTTGCGGCCGTCGGCGGACGCCTTGGCGAAGACGAGACCTTCCTTGGTCGCCTTCTCGGCGCGCTTGGCGCTGGTGGCCTGGCCGAGCTCGCGGAGAAGCTTGACCGCTTCGTCGTAGTTGCCGTTGGTCTGGGTGAGCGCTTTCTTGCACTCCATCATGCTCACGCCGGTCATCTGGCGGAGCTTCATGACTTCGGATGCTGAAATAGCCATTTTACTGTCCTTTCCTGATTGACTTGTCCGGAATTACGCCTTGGGAGCGTCGGCCTTCTTCACGGCCTTCGCGCCGGCTTCCTTGATCTTCTTCGCGGCTTCGACGGCCTTCGCGCGGCGCGCGTCGACGGTCTTGGCCTTGTCGATCGCCTTCTTGGCTTCGTCGGCGGCGGCGACGCGCGGAGCGCGCGCGGTCTTGGCGGCGCCGGTGCGCGGAGCGCGCGCGCGGCGCGGCTTGTCGCCGGCCGGGACGTCGCCCTTTTCAGCCGCGATGTCGGCGCCGGCGGCACGCTTGGCCGCGCGATCGGCGGAGGCTTTGCTCTGCTCTTCGGCGACCTTGGCGTTCCAGGATTCGGAACCGGTCTTGATCACGCTGGCGATGCAGTCGGAGATGAGCTTGATCGAACGGATCGAGTCGTCGTTGCCCGGGATGCCGTAGGCGATCGGATCGGGATTGGCGTTGGTGTCGACGATCGCGATGACGGGGATGCCGAGACGGACCGCTTCGCTGACGGCGTTCTTTTCGCGGACGACGTCCACGACGAACACGGCCGCGGGGAGCTGATCCATTTCGGCCACGCCGATGAGGTTCTGCTGGAGCTTGTCGAGTTCGCGGCGGAGCGAAGCGGCTTCCTTCTTGTGCGGAGAAAGCTCGCCGCCGTTGTTGCGCTCGGTGGCTTCGAGGAAACGCATGCGGCGGACGCTCTTGCGGAGAGTCTGCGCGTTGGTCAGCGTGCCGCCGAGCCAGCGGTTGGTCATGTAGAACGAGCCGGACTGTTCGGCGGCCTGCTTGACCACTTCCTGCGCCTGCTTCTTCGTGCCGACGAAGAGAATCTTGCGGCCGTTCTCGGAAAGCACCTTGACGAATTCAAGAGCCTTCTCGAGACGCTCGAGCGACTGGGTGATGTCGATGATGTGGATGCCGTTGCGCTTTTCGAAGATGTACGGCTTCATCTTCGGATTCCAGCGCTTGGTCTGGTGGCCGTAGTGGAGACCCGCGTCGAGAAGATCGCGGAGCGTGAGTTGCGAGAGGCTGTTAGCCATTTGTATGCACCTTGTTTTGCAGTAGCCGGGTGTGCGGAATTTCTTCCGCGGTGAATCCGCTTGTCCGGACGGCTGGACCGGAACTCGCTTCAAGCGCGCCGGCGCCGTCTCCAATCGGAGGGGGTCGGTGCGTGTTGGGCGGAGAAACTAGCAAAACGGCCGCGCCCGGTCAACCGCCTCACGCCGGAAATTTTCACTCGCGCGAACGGACGCGCAGCGGAATCTAAGGCGGATTCCCCGACCGCCGGCCGCTCATCGGAATCCTTTGAAAAACAGGCAGACGTAATGAAGTTCGGCCAGAAACAGGACGAGCGCGCAACCAGCCGCAATCAGCATTTGAGTTTTGCCCTGTCCGGCCAATTCAGCCGCCCGGGCCGTGTCGTACGCTTTCAGCGCCTTTTTGGCGGAGGCGAACCGAACGGTCCCTCCGATGCCGAAAACCAGGATGCCCGCAAACGGAATCCACAGCCACGGATGCGCCGACGCGAACAGAAAGAACACCAGTTCCGGAAGCCAGATGCACGATCCGCCGCATCCGAATCCGTACATGCTCTGCCACCCCGGGCTTACGGTCGCGGACAAACCTCTTTCTATGTCCGTCGCTACGCCGACGGCCCGGTCGCGTTCGTTCCGCGTTTCCACGTCGGCGCTTTCCCATTGCGAGGCGATGCGATCCGCGTCGGTCTTTTCACGTTCGTTCCCTGACGGCGACGCATCGGCAAGCCGCACGCCGCAGGATGGACAGAACCGCGCGGCGTCCGGAACATCCGCCCCGCATCGATTGCACTTTGCTTCGGTTTTCAACGCTTTTTCCGCATTCATTTTCGTTCTTTGGTCCGGCAAAGCCGTTCAAGTGTTTTTTCCGATGCGCATGTTCACGGAGCGTCCGGAGTTTCTTTCGGATGCAGTCGGTCGCATTTGGCCTGGCGGAACCGTTGCACCGCTTCGCGGATGGCCTCGGCGTTGCGGGTCGAGAGCGTCCGCCGGGCGGCGCCGCGGTAGATGCTGACGGCCTGGTCGCCCATGTAGTTGTTCGCTTCGTCCCAGAGCGAGTTGGAATACTCGAATCCGTACTGGAGCGCGAAGAACGCCCACCCGTCGAGCCCGCAGGAGACGGCCCCGCCGTAGATGCCGAGCAGTTCCCAGGGGGCGTTCGGCGCCTTTTCGCCGAAGCACGGTGTCGTGTAGTACAGGAACAGGTCGAACTTGTGCTCGCTCCGCCGCTCCATGTAGGCGTTGTAGTCGGCGTTGTTGCCCTTGAACGTCCAGTGGTTGAAATACGGGCAGAAGGCATTCACGTAGGGAAGAATTTTCACGACGCGGTGCGGGGTTTCGCCGTTCGCTTCGCCGGGATTCACCCAGAGACGGACGTCCGGAGCCCATTCCTTCATCCGCTCCGCGCAGGCGAGCCAGTGGTTGATCGCCTCGTCGCCGCCTGGTTCGTCCATGAACGACCAGACCCAGTCCTTGAAGTCGTACCCTTGCCCGCGGAACCGCTCGACCATGCCTTTCACGTGTCCTTCGTCCATCCAGGCGTCGTTGAGGTGCAGAGTGAGGCGGATCCCGTATTTTTCTGCCTCGCGTTTCGGGACCAGCATGTCGCCGATGCAATTGACTCCCAGTTCCCGGTAGAGTTCCCAGCAGGAAACGAGCGGGT
>JAZUJQ010000285.1:0-1662 GCA_045642845.1 Kiritimatiellia bacterium | reverse complement strand
TCGAGCGCGTCGCGGCACGGTACGCGCGCCAGACGCGCCTTGCGATGCTGGAACGCCGCCTCTCCGCGGTTCTGGTTTCCGAAACGTCGGCGCTCGGTCTCACGGGCCGTCAGCTCTTCCTCCTGGCCGTTTCTTTCCTCGTCTGCATGGTGGGAATCGCCAACGCGATGCTCATGTCGATCACCGAGCGCTACCGCGAAATCGCGACCATGAAATGCCTCGGCGCCACGGATTCGTACATTCTTTCGCAGTTCATGATGGAGGCCGCGCTGCAGGGCTTTTTCGGCGGCCTGGCCGGCGTCGTCACTGGCTTTCTGATTTCCACGGCGCGCTGCGCGATCCTGTACGGGGAACACCTCTGGCGTTACTTCCCGGCGGGAGACATTTCGCTCTGCGCGCTCGTTTCGCTCGTCGCCGGCATTCTGCTCGCGGCGCTGGCGTCAACCCAACCTTCGTGGGCCGCTTCGCGCATGGCTCCGATGGAAGCGATGAGGGTCGAATGACATGATCGGATTCAACGAAGCCGAATACGCCAAGGGCAAGGAAGTCCTCGTTTCGGTGCACGACATCAAACGCGTCTTCTGGCGCGGCGAAGAACCGGTGAACGCGCTGGCCGGCATTTCGCTGAACATCTACCGCGGCGAATACATCTGCGTGATGGGGCCTTCCGGTTCCGGAAAATCCACGTTCTTCAACATGGTCGGCGGGCTCGACTCCCCCACCGCGGGCCGCGTGTTCATAGACGGCGTGGACATGGCGCAGCTCAACGCCGTGGAGCTCGCGTTCCTGCGCTGCCGCAAAATCGGCTACGTCTTCCAGCAGTTCAACCTCAACACGACGATGACCGCGCTCGAGAACGTCACGCTCCCGATGGTCTTCGCCGGAGTGTCGGCGGACGAATCGCGCGCCCGCGGCATGGCGCTTCTGGAACGCGTCGGCCTCGGCGACCGCTGGAACCACCGCCCCAAGGAAATGTCCGGCGGCCAGATGCAGCGCGTGGCGATCGCCCGTTCGCTCGCCAACCACCCGGCCATCCTTCTCTGCGACGTGCCCACCGGCAACCTCGACCTCAAGAGCGGCAAGGACATCCACCACCTTCTGCACAGCCTCAACAAAAACGACGGAGTCACGGTGATCTGCGCCACGCACGATCCGAACATGCTTTCCGTCTCCGACCGCATGGTCTGGATCTGCGACGGCCGCATCGACCGCATCGCGGAATCCCGGAACGTGAAGATCGAACAGAACTCCCTCGGCAACGGAGAAGACGATGAATAAATTCCCCGCAACGGTTTTCGCGCTCGCGGCGCTCTCCGCGTTCACTCCGCTCCGCTCGGCCGGCGACACGGTTTACGACCGCGTGTATTCGGCGCTCACTTCGCATTCCAACCGCATCGTCGGTTCCGAAGCGCTTTCGGAATCCTTCGCGGCCGTCGAAAAGGAACTTCGCGACGCAGGCCTCGAACCGCACTCCGAAACGTTCGATTCGCTCGTCCAGAAAACCGGGCGCCTCGACGTGAGCTACGGCGGCGTTCCCGTCGAAGGCGCGCTGATGATCGACAACGGTCCCGCCGCGTTCACCCTCAAGGCGCCGATCGAAGGCCCGGCGGTGTTCGCCGGAGGCGGCTCTCTCGCCGACATCGACGGCGTGGACCTCAGGGG
>JAZUJQ010000284.1:0-3443 GCA_045642845.1 Kiritimatiellia bacterium | reverse complement strand
CGCGTTCGACCGGGGAGAACGCGAAAAGCGCTTTGCGCCGCTGGAACGAAAACGACATGAAGTCCGGAACTTCGGCGAGGTCGTTGAGCGAAAAACCGGAATCGGCGCGGTTCTCCGAAAGCAGTTCCCGGACATCGGCGTCGATCGAGACGTTCGCGTCGTCCGGAAGATCGAGCCAGTCGATCGTGAGCCGCGATGACAGCCCGTCGTGCCACGGTTGCACGGAGCGCGAGCCGATGGTCGGCACGAGCGCGTCGAGTTCGACGGTGACCGTGAAAGTTTCGTCGAGCAGCACTTCCGATTTGTCGGACGAAAGTTTCAGTTTGACGTAAGGTTGCGGCGGCGGTTCGCCGACGGTTATTTCGGGAACGGGCGCGGAAAACGTCTCGCCGCCGGCGGTGACGGAAACCTTGCCGAGGCGCACGGGTTCGGACGATGCCGGTGTGACGCGGTACGTCCAATTGAACGTGTACGACAAGGCGCCGTTGAAGTTCGACGAAGACTGCGACCGGCTCTGCGGTCCGACGGGCGCGACGGCATCCGTGGATTCGAACACGGGGTCGGATTCTGGCGCTCTTTCCCCGTTGTACGTGACGCTGATCCGAACGTCGTCGCCGGGCATGACGACCGTGTCCGAGACATCGACGGTGAGACCGTCCGCGACGGCGTGCGTCGCCGCAATCACGGCGAACGACAACAGCCCGAGAATGACGCAGGAGGGTCTCACGCGCGCCCTCCGTCAGAAAAACACGCCGCCTCCGATGCGGACGACGGTTTCGGATCCGAGCGAGATCGCGGCCTCGACCAGCCAGCGGTCCGACGGACTGTACCAGCCCGAGAACGTGAACGACAGCGGCTGCGAGCGATCGGCCTTGATTTTGTATTCCTCGCCGAGGACGGGGACGGTGTCGCCGACCGCGGCGTCGGTGAGAAAATCGAGAGTGAGCCCCGCTCCGAGACCCCAGTACCATTCGTCGCGGTAGATGCCGGCCGTGAACGCGAGGCGGGAGTCGTCGAACGACGTGCCCTTGGAGAAATCGGTGTAATCGTGGATGCGGATGCCGGAGAATTCATCCTCTTTGCCGACGTTCATCGTGCGGGCGGAGAGGTGCGCGTCCATGGTGTCGTACGAACCGAGGAGGCCGAGCGAGGCGCTCCACTGTCCGTCTATAACGAAAGAATAATCGTACGCGAGCGCGAGGTGGAAACCCGTGCCGGCGTCGAGACAGAGATCGGAGAGCGACGCGCCGTCCGGCACGAGCGAATCCGTTTTCCCGCCGCCTGAAATCAAAGCGAGCTCGCCGGAGAAGCCGTTCCACGAGCCGGCGACGCCGAAACGCCTGTTGCCGAGTTCGTCCTTTGTCTTGCCGCCGTGGCCGTCGAGCTTCCAATCGTAGCGGACGCCGTGGACCATATCCAGGAACAGGCGTATGTCCGGCGCCTTTTCACGCGCCTCGAGCGACCACGTCGGCCGCGCTTCGCGGTGCGCGCCGGGATTCGTGCTCGGAATCGGCGCGAGCACCCAGCGTTCCGGGAGATCGGCGCTCCAGAAGTGGCGGCCTTTCTGCGCGGGGGCGCGGACGGCCTGCGACACGACGGCCTCGCTGCGCTCCGGATCGTTGCCTGAATACTCCGCCACCTGCGTGAAAACGTAGCCCTTGCGCCCGAGCGTGAACATGCGCTGCTCGACGAGTCCGTACGGCCCCTCGACTTCAAGGGTGCCGGCCTTCGCGAAATTGATTTCGCCGCGGCGGGATTCGAGGACGATCCACGAAGACCCGCCCGCGTCGAATTTGTTGCCCGGTTTGTTGACGACCGGACCGACGGTGACGCCCGACAGCACTTCCGTGACCCAGAACGACTTGTACGACGCGGCGTGCGCCGCAAGCGCGAAGAGTGTCAGGGCGAGCGCCGCGCGCAGCTTCATGCCTTCGGCTCCGTCGGATGGACGTTCTGTTCGCGCACCTTGATGTGCAGTTCGCGGAGCTGCTTCTCGGTGACCGTCGACGGGGCGTTCATCATGAGATCCTGCGCGCGCTGGTTCATCGGGAAGGCGATGACCTCGCGGATGTTCTCGCTGTCCGTGAGAAGCATGAGCATGCGGTCGACGCCCGGGGCGATGCCGGCGTGCGGCGGAGCGCCGTACTTGAACGCGTTGGCGAGGGCGGGGAAGCGGCGGTAGACCTCTTCGGCCGGGTAGCCGCAGAGCTCGAACGCCTTGAGCATCACGTCGGTGCGGTGGTTGCGGACCGCGCCCGAGGAAAGCTCGATGCCGTTGCAGACGATGTCGTACTGGTACGCCACGATGGAGAGCGGATCCTTGCCGAGAAGCGCGTCCATGCCGCCCTGGGGCATCGAGAACGGGTTGTGCGAGAAGATGAGCGCGCCGGTCTCGGGGTCGGTCTCGAAGAACGGGAAATCGACGATCCAGCAGAACTTGTACGCGTTTTTGTCGATGAGATTCATCGTCTCGCCGATATCCGTGCGGACGAGGCCGGAGAGGCGGTTGCATTCGGCGGTGTCGGCCGCCATGAAGAAGAGCGCGTCGCCCGGCTGCATGCCGGAGAGGGCTTTCATCTCCTCGAGCTGTTCAGGCGTGAGGAATTTGGCGGTGGGGCCCTTGGGCTCGCCTTCCTTCGACCAGGAAATGTAGCCGAGACCCTTGCCGCCGTTTTCCTTGACGTGCTGTTCGCGCTTGTCGAACCACGTGCGGGACTGCGCGGTGGCGCCCTTCACGAGCAGACCCTTGACGAGACCGCCGTTGGCGACGCACGAAGCGAACGCCTTGAAGCCGGCCTTGGCGAAAAACGCGCTCATGTCGAACCATTCGAGCGGGTTGCGCAGATCGGGCTTGTCGCTGCCGAAACGCATCATCGCGTCGCGGTAGGTGATGCGCGGGAACGGGGCGCCGTCGACGGATTTTCCGGGTTTGGCGAATTTTTTGAACGTCTCGGGGATGACCTCCTCCATCACGGCGAAAACGTCGTCCTGCGTGGCGTAGGACATTTCGCAGTCGAGCTGGTAGAACTCGCCCGGCGAACGGTCGGCGCGGGAGTCCTCGTCGCGGAAGCACGGGGCGATCTGGAAATGACGGACGAATGCGGCGACCATCAGGAGCTGCTTGAAAATCTGCGGCGCCTGGGGAAGGGCGTAGAACTGGCCCGGATGGATGCGCGAAGGCACGAGGAAGTCGCGCGCGCCTTCGGGCGAGGACGACGTCAGAATCGGCGTCTGGTACTCGCGGAAGCCGAGCGACTCCATCTTCGAGCGGAGGAAGGAGATGACCTTCGAGCGGAGCACGATGTTGTTGTGCAGCGCTTCGCGGCGGAGGTCGAGGTAGCGGTACTTCAGCCTGAGCTCCTCGGAACCCACCTCGGTGGCGTCGCCCGCGAGGTAGATCGGCGTGAGCTCGGCCTCGCCCTGGATCTCGAACTCGTCGGCGA
>JAZUJQ010000283.1:0-5461 GCA_045642845.1 Kiritimatiellia bacterium | reverse complement strand
ATGAAGACCCCGCTCGCCGTGTCCGTCAAAATGGTCGCGGTCAACGCAGCTCTCAACGTTCTGTCCGTCGTCTTCCTTCCGGTTGAATTCCGTCACGTCGGTCTGGCGGCGTCGACGGTCCTCTGTTCGATCGCCGCATGCGCGATGCTGGCCCGCGAAGCGCGCCGCAAAAACGGGAGCATCGGCTGGATTTCGATAGCGCAGGACGTTTCGTGGTTCATCGGCGGCTCGGCCGCGGTGATCGGCGTGGCGACGGTGTCGGCGCCTCTCGACGGCGTCCTCGGTCCGGCGTGCGGCTGCCTCGCGCGCATAGCGCTCGGCGGCGCGGCGTATTTTGCAATCATGCTGTTTTGCGGTAGACTCTCGCGCAAAAGGAGATAGAAAATGCACATCCTGGTCACCGGCGGCGCCGGATACATCGGTTCCCACACGTGCGTGGCGGCGTACTCCGCCGGCCATACGCTCACGATCCTCGACAACCTCTCGAACTCTTCGCCCGAATCGCTCAACCGCGTCGAGCGCATCTGCGGCAGAAAACCGCGCCTTGTCGTAGGCGACATCGGCGACCGCGCGTGCGTGGCGAAACTTCTCGAAGAGGAGAAGTTCGACGCCGTGATACATTTCGCCGGGTACAAGGCGGTGGGCGAGTCGGTCGCCAAACCGTGGGAGTATTACCAGAACAACATCGCCGGAACGCTCGTCCTGCTCGACGAGATGCGCAAACACGGCGTGTACAACCTCATCTTCTCGTCGTCCGCGACGGTTTACGGAAATCCGTCGCCGGAGAATCTTCCGTTGCGCGAAGACGCGCCGCTCGCCGCCGTCAATCCGTACGGGCAGACCAAACTCTGGCTCGAGGACATCATGCGAGCCATGTCCGCCGCCGACAAATCCTGGCACATCGTCCTGCTGCGTTATTTCAATCCCGTCGGCGCTCACGAAAGCGGCCTCATGGGCGAAGATCCCAACGGCATTCCGAACAACCTCATGCCGTACATGACGCAGGTCGCGGTGGGACGGCTCAAGGAACTGACCGTGTTCGGCGACGATTATCCCACGCCGGACGGCACCGGCGTGCGCGACTACATCCATGTCTGCGACCTTGCGGAAGGCCACGTCGCGGCGCTCGCGAAAGTCGGCGAGCTCGCGGGCTGCACCCCGATCAACCTCGGCACCGGCAACGGCATTTCCGTGAAGCAGCTCGTCTCGTCGTTCGAAAAAGCGCTCGGGCGTCCGCTTCCGCACAAATTCGGTCCGCGCCGCCCCGGCGACGCCGCGGCTTGCTACGCCAACGCCGACCGCGCCCGCGATCTGCTCGGCTGGTCCGCCAGCCGCGGGGCGGACGAAATGTGCCGCGACGCCTGGAACTGGCAGAGCAAAAATCCCAACGGATACCGTTGATCGGCCGCGCGCCCATCAGGGCTGATTTTAAAACGAAAGGCCGACGCACCGCGCGTGCGCCGGTCTTTCTTTTTTGCGGCGCGCCGTCGGTCAGGAGTCCGGCGTTTCAGGCATTCGTGCGCCGGCTTCGCAACTTTTTCCGAGAAAAATGCTAACCTTGTCCCACGCAACAAAAGAAAAGGAGATATTTCATGTCGCAGTTCAAAAGTTCAGCCGGGGCCGTTTTGCTCGGAATTTTTGCTTCATCCCTGCTTTCGGCGTCCGCCGCGACGCTCTATGTTTCGTCTTCCGCCGCAGGCGGCGGCGCCGGTACCGAGGACAGTCCGTACACGATGAGCGAGGCCTGGAGCCACGTGAAATCGGGCGACACGATCCAGCTTGCGGACGGCACCTACTTCGAGAAGACCGCGCGCGGCGACAACGCCTGCTTTACGGTCCGCGACAAGCCCAATGTAACGTTTCAGGGCAATGCAGAGCATCCCGAGAATGTCATTGTCGACTTCGACGGCACGAGCAATCGTGGTTTCTATTCGCCGAATCAGCCGTTCACTGTCCGCGGCATCACCTTTCAGAACAAGAAGACGAACGCGAGCCGCGGCGTGATCGCGGCGGGCGGGACGATCAACGGCACGGCGCTTGTCGAGAACTGCCGGTTCATCAACATCACGACCGATCAGACCAGCGGCGACGGCCGCATGGGCACGGTTTTTCTGGGCGGCGCGACGGCGAGTTTCGTCTTTCGCAATTGCGAAATCAAGGATTGCAACAGCTATGTCTGGGGCGCCATGTATCTGACGGCCGGGACGCTGACGCTTCAGCATTGCACGGTGACGAACTGCCACGCGAAAACTTACAACGCTTCGGTCATCGGTGTGAACGGAGGTTCGTCGGTGACCATCGAGGACTGCGATTTTATCGATGTCGGAAACGAAGGCAGCGCCACGGACAGCAATAACCGAAGCGGGGTTATGCATGTGAACAGCGGCACTGCCGCTACCGTCGTCGTCCGTCGGAGCCGCTTCCGGCAGGGCGCATTGTGCCGCGCCCGACTCGGCGGCTTTTCCGCCGTTCAGGCGAACACATCCATGACCTTCGATGATTGCGAGTTCTACGATTTCGAGACCGGAAACGGTTGGGCCGGGCTGCTGTATTTTGAGGGCGCCGGCGCGAGAGCATCGTTCACCGGGTGCACCGTCTCGAACGCCACGGTGCAGACCAACGGCGGCGTGTTCGGCGTGAACGCGAATTCAACGACGCTCGTGCTGAACGACTGCCATTTCACCGACTGCCGCGCCCGCAATCAGGACAGCACCGGCCTCGGCGGTCTGGTGTACGTGGCGAGCGGCAAGTCGGCGTTCACTCTGGCGATGACGAACTGCGTGTGCGATACCACGGCGAACTTCGCCGACGTGCAGTCCTACAACGGCGGGCAGGTCAGCGTGATGGATGTCTCGAACGCCAATTTGAGTTTCGACCGCTGCGAGTTCCGCGGCTGCAGGGCGCTGAACGCCGGAGGCGCGATCTTCTCCAAGGCGAAGTCCGGTTCGCTGACCGTGCGGAACTGCCTCTTCACCGGATGCGGCATCACAAAGCAGACGAGCGGGGCGACGTGCATTTACACGGCCGGGACTTCCGACGTGAAGATCGAGAACTGCACGTTCGCGGACAACGCGGCCACGGCGGGTTCAAATTCGAATCTGGCGCCGATTTCCCCCATGTCGTCGTCCGCGAAGAACTACGTGAAGAACTGCATTTTCTGGAACAACAAGGACAAGTCAGGCACGCTCCGGGTTACATCCAGCGCCTCCAACACGGTTTTCGAAAACTGCGCTTCCGACGTGGCCGGACAGGGCGACTCGGTCGCGTCGCTCGCGTCCTCGCCGTTCGCGGACGACGAGTCCGGCGACTACACGTTGTCGCGGAAAATCGCCGGCACGGCGAATCCGTGCATCGATTCCGGTTCGACGCTCGGATGGATGACGGAAGGGTGCGTGGATCTGGCGGGGGCGCCGCGCGTTTACGGCGAAGCCCCCGATCTGGGTGCGTACGAATACAACGATCTGGGTTCGTTCCGAGGCTTTTTGATCATCGTTGATTGACGGATTAATCATCCGTTCCGGATTCTGCGGCCGTGCGGAAGACCGACCGGTCTTTCTCACGGCTGCGGAACTTTCAGGTGCCGCGGCAACAGGCGGTCGTCGGCGGGGAAAGCGGGGGCGGCGGCCTGCGGAACGGGCGGCGCGTAGTTTTGCGTGCATTTGCGGCTGTTTCCGTCGTGCGGATTTTTTGATAGGATGACCGCCAATCAACCGTACGCGCCTTTAGCTCAGTCGGTCAGAGCTGGGGACTCATAATCCCTAGGTCGCTGGTTCAAGTCCAGCAAGGCGCACCATTTCTCCGCATAACCGACACCGTTCCAACCCCGGTGCAAAAATGAAATTCAAGCAGCTCATCATCTGGACGTCCGCGCTCGTGATCGGTGTCGCGGCCGGCGTGTATTTCAACGGAAACGACGCAGTCAACGCCTTTTTCGATTTCATCGCTTCGGCGTACACGCGGTGTTTCAAGTTCGTCGCCATTCCTACGGTCGCGCTCGCGGTGCTGACCGCGCTCGCCGGGCTCGGCAAGGGCGGCACCGGAAAAATTTTCCGTAAAACGTTCGGCTACACGTTGCTCACGTCGTTCGTCGCCGCGCTTATCGCGCTTGGACTTTTCCTGCTCGTTTCGCCCGAGGCGCTCGACGCCGAAACCATCGCCGAAGGCGCGCAGGTTGAAACGCTCCAGAATCTCAAACCCACTGCCGAAAAAACGACCGTCTACGGGCACGTGCTCAACGCGATTCCCGACAATCTGATCAATCCGTTCCTTTCCGGCAACGTTCTTTCGGTCATCCTGATCGCTGCGGCGTTCGGCGTCGCGCTCGCGCGCCTGAGCGACGACGAGCACGCCCAGGCGTTTCTCAAGTGTCTGTCGGGGCTTCAGAAGGTTCTCTTCTCGATCATCCGCGGCCTGATCTGGGCGCTTCCGCTCGGCATCGTCGCGTTCGCCGCGCAGCTCGCGCGCGATTTCGGCGGCATGGCGATCGGTTCGATCGGCAAATACGTGGCCGTCGTGCTCGGCGGCAATCTCATCCAGTTCTTCATCATTCTCCCGTTGTTCTGCTTCCTGCACGGCGTCAACGGCTACAAGGTGATGAAACAGATGTCGCCGGCGCTTTCGATGGCGCTGTTCACGAAGTCGTCCGTCGCGACGCTGCCGGTCACCATTTCGTCGGCCGAGAACAACATGAAGGCGAAGCCCGAAGTAGCCCGCTTCATCCTGCCGCTGTGCTGCACGATCAACATGAACGGTTGCGCGGCGTTCATTCTCGCCACGTCGCTTTTCGTGATGAAATGCGGCGGGATCCTGCCTTCGCTCGGCATGATGTTCGTGTGGTGCGGCATCGCCGTGCTCTGCGCGATCGGCAACGCCGGCGTTCCGATGGGCTGCTACTTCCTCACGCTCGCGCTCATGGCCGGCGTCGGCGGCCCGCTCGGCGCGCTCGGCGTCATCCTGCCGATTTACACGATAATCGACATGATCGAGACCGCCGAAAACGTGTGGTCGGACTGCTGCATCTGCGCCGTCGTCGACAAGTCGATGAAGAGGGCCGGCTGAGCCGCCTTCGTTTCCGTTTTCCGTGCGCGCCGGGTCTCCGCCCGGCGCCCCGTTTTTTGGGGGCGGCTGCAGAGCCGCACTCTTCAGACCCGCGCGTTTGCGCCGTTTGAAAAGAAACTCCGATCCGTGAAGCTCTCGCTACCGCTCCGCCGAATGGTCAGAGCTTCGCACCGCCGATTCGGCGCGCACTGGCTGGAACAGAACGGAATTGCTCGCCCGCGATCGACTTGATTTCCATCACGCCGAAAGTCTGCGGCCGAACGCCGCGGAGCACGGCGAAGCGGTGGCGGAGCCTGTTTGCCAGCCGTCGGAGTTTTCATCTTGCGCCAGAGCAACCCGCGCGTTTGCGCCGTTTGAAAAGAAACTCCGATCCGTGAAGCTCTCGCTACCGCTCCGCCGAATG
>JAZUJQ010000282.1:0-1743 GCA_045642845.1 Kiritimatiellia bacterium | reverse complement strand
CCGCCCGGCGCGGCGCGCGCGTCTTCGTGCTGGGCGGACGCGGCGACCGGGCCGGCGCGGAGCGCATCATCGCGCGTTCGGGCGCGCCGGCCGTGAATCTCTGCGGCGAGCTGTCCATAACGGAATCGGCCGGCGTGATGCGCGCGTGCCGCGCGCTGCTCACGAACGATTCGGGTCCGATGCACATCGCCGCCGCGCTGGGCGTGAAGACCGTGGCGGTGTTCGGTCCGACCGAGCCCGGACGGACGGGTCCGTACGGCGCGGGGCACGTCGTTCTGCGATCGGACCGTTGCGCGCCGTGCCGCAAACGCGAGTGTCCGGACGGCGGACACGCCTGCATGAAAGCCATTTCCGCCGCGGACGCCGTGGCGGCTTTGTTCGAAGAAAGGGAAAACGGAAAATGAAAACGTATCTGGCGATAGATCTCGGGGCCGGCAGCGGCCGCGTCATAGCGGCGCGTTGCGACGGCGGACGCCTCGCGATGGAGGACGTGCACCGCTTCGACAACACGCCCGTCGAGATTTCCGGCCATCTTTTCTGGAACATCCCGTCGCTTCTTTCCGAAATCCGCCGCGGGCTCGCGCTGGGCGCCGCGAAATACGGGAAGATCGAATCCGTCGGCGTCGACACCTGGGGCGTGGATTACGTGCTGCTCGACAAGTCGGGGCGCATGCTCGGTCTGCCGTACATCTACCGCGACAAGCGCAACACGCCTCTCAACACGCGCGAAGTCTTCGACATCGTCGGCATGCGCCGTCTGTACAACACGACGGGCACGCAGTTCATGGATTTCAACACGGTCTTCCAGCTCCACGCCGAATCGCGCGAACCGTCTTCGTGGCTCGACGCGGCCGACCGCATGCTGTTCATTCCCGACTTCATCAACTACGCGCTCTGCGGCGTGGCGGTGAACGAGGCCACCATAGCCAGCACCGCGGGCCTCGTCGATCTCGAGACGCGCGACTGGAGCGATTCGCTTCTGTCTCTGCTCGGCATCAAGCGGTCGCTGTTCGGAGAAATCACGCCTCCCGGAAAAATCCTCGGAAACGTCCGCGGCGTCGCCGGTCTCGAGAACGTTCCTGTCGTGACCGTCGGCGCGCACGACACCGCTTCCGCGGTCGCCTCGGTGCCGGCGGACCCCGCCACGTCCTGGGCGTATCTCGCCACCGGCACGTGGGCGCTGATGGGCGTTGAAATCGAGCGTCCGATTCTCACGGACGAAGCGTTCGAACTCAATTACACGCACGAAGGCGCGACAAACGGGAACATACGCTTCCTCAAAAACTGCATGGGCATGTGGATGGTGCAGGAACTGCGCCGCGCGTGGACCCCGGTGGGCGGCAAGGCGCCGTCGTACGACGAACTTCTCGCCGAGGCGCAGGCCGCGCAACCGTTCCGCTCCCTCGTCGATCCCGACTACGGTCAGTTCCAGATGCCCGGCCGCATGCCCGAGAAAATCGTGGAATTCTGCCGCCTCACGAACCAGCCGGAGCCGCGCACGCGCGGCGAGTTCTACCGCGCCGTCATGGAAAGCGTCGCGATGCGTTACCGCGAAGTGTGGGGCGAACTCGCGCGTCTCACCGGCCGCACCCGCAACGCGCTTCACATGATCGGCGGCGCGATCCGCGACGATCTTTACTGCCGGTGCGTTTCCGACGCGCTCGGCGTGCCGATCTTCTGCGGTCCGGCCGAAGGCGCTTCGATGGGCAACGTCATCGCCCATAAGCCCGGCACGGGCAAGCG
>JAZUJQ010000281.1:0-3989 GCA_045642845.1 Kiritimatiellia bacterium | reverse complement strand
TCCACGCCAGCGCCGCTCGTTTTTCGACGGACGGCACGTGCGGTTGCTCAGGCAGCGCCGCGAGAACGGACAGCGCGATCAACGGCACGGCGCCGCGCGCAAAAAACGGAACGCAGGCGAACCGCGCGGCCAGCACCGCGAACGCGCCGGCGGCGAGAACGAACCACGGCGCCGCGGAGCGGTTGCGCGAAAGCGAAAGACCGCAGAGGAACGACAGCGCCGCGCCGGGCCATCCGGTGCTCAAAACCGCGTGAACGTCCGGAGAACGGAGATACGCGAGCACAACCGAAAACGCGAGCAGCCCGAGATCGAAAAACGTGCCGCGGGCGGGCGGCACGCGTTCGCCGCAATACGGACACGCGACGCCTTCGTGCGCCGGGCGTCCGCACACCTTGCACACCGCGTCGCGCGGGAGCGGACGCGGCGCCGTGCGGACCGCGGCGCCGCCGCGCCTGAAACACTTCAGCGGATCAGGCAAAACAGCGCGACCCCCTCGGAAAAATCGAAGAGCTTCACGACATCGGCGTTCGACAGACGCAGGCACCCGTGCGACGCGGGCGTGCCGAGCAGTTGTTCCTGATTGGTGCCGTGAATGTAGATGCAACGCGCGTGGCTGTCGACGCGGCCGCCCTGGTTCAAGCCCGGTTCAAGCCCCCTGAGCCACAGCACGCGCGTGAGCACGAAATCTTCGGCGGGCGCGGGATCGGACCACAGTTCCGGCGGAATCACCCGGCCGTCGGGTCGGCGCGACACGAACACCGTGCCCGGAGAGGCGTTCGCGCCGAACCGTTCGGCGACGGCGTGCCAGCCGAGCGGAGTTTTGTTCGAACCCGACTCATTGCCCACGCCGGCTTTCGCGCTCGACATCGCGCACGAAAAAACGTTCCCGCACGCGGAAACGACATACGCGCGCTGCACGGCGGTGTCGGCCACGAGCAACAGCGCGTCGTGATCGAGCCCGCGCGCCTCCGCCTGCGCGAACAACGCCTTCGCTTCGGCGTCGGGCAGTCTTTCCGGCGCTCCCGCGGCCGACGCTAAAACCGACATCGCTGAAAACACCGCGACCAGAAACCGCTTCACCATGGGCACTCGAGTCCGAGCGACGGAAGTTTCGCCGCGAGTTCGGAACCTTCGCGCATCACGCGCGTCGAACCGTCGTCGTTCCTGCGGAGGAATCCGAGCGAAAAAGCGAGTTCACGCGCCGCGTCGGCGCCGTCGCGGTTGAGCGTGGAAACGATCGCCTGTTCGGGCGCGGAGAGCTGAGTCGCCGAAAGAGTGTAATCCTCGAACGCCTTCCATGCGAACGGAACCCACTTCGACACGATCTCGCGGCCGATGACTTCGGCGTACGCGCGGATTTCATACTGCGCGGCGCCGGGCATGCGGAGAGCGAGAAAATGGAAAAGGTTTTTGAGGTTGCACTTCCAGTACGCCTCGGTGTATGTCGAAAGAGGCAGGTCCTTGCGGGCCACCTCGCGCGAAACTCCGAGATCGAGACGTTTCTGATAGAGCGCGCGGCCGGCGGCGTGGAATTCCGCCTCCTCGCGCGAAAGCGCCTCGCCGACATCGATCGGAAGCGCTTCGCCGGAGCCCTGGCGGTTCGTCGTGGACTGACTGCGCCACTCGTCCGGCGCAAGCGAACGCGCGGCGTCGATGGCGATCGAGTAGCGCGTGGAATATTCGTTGATCGAAGCCGTGCGGTGACGCACCCACTGGCGCCAGACGTCCATCGGAGCGCGGACGTGGAGCTTGAGCTCGCACATCTCGAACGGCGTCGTGTGGCGGTGGCGCATCAGATAACGTATGAGATGCTCGTCATCAGAACCTTTTTTCGTGCCGTCGCCGTATGAAACGCGCGCTGCCTGGACGATCGACGTGTCGTTGCCCATGTAATCGACGACGCGGACGAACCCGTCGTCAAGCACCTTGAACGCATGACCGAGCACGGCGTCCAGCGCAGGAGCGCCGGCGCGCGGAAGGATTTGTTCATCCATGGCCGGATATCAATAAAAAGTGAGCTTGCCGCTCCAGCCGATGTCCGGACCGTCGGGCATCGACGAGAACTGCGTGAGCGTGCGGTTGCGTCCGCAGGCTTCGGACGCCTGCACGATGCAGAAGAGAATCGTCACGATGATCGCGAGAATGGCGAACACCGAGGCCACGACGGTGAACGGACCGTTGTCCTTGTTGGGACGCGCGATGACGGGGCGCGTCGACACCGCGGGCGCGGGCGCGGCGTCGCCGCCGGCGGACTCCGCGGGAGCCGCCGCGGGCTTGTTCGCGATCTTCAGCACGGGCTTGGTGCCGGCGCCGGGAACGGCGGTGCGCTTGATCGTGGGCGCCGAACCGGAAGCCGCTCCGCTCTTGATGGTGATGGGCGCGCGGCGGATCGTCGGCGATTCGGCCGCAGGAGCTTCGGCCGCGGCGGGAGCGGCCGCAGGAGCCGGAGCGGCGGGCTTGGGCGCCGTGGAAACGTCGCTGATGCGGATCGTCTGCTGCATCATGTTCGCGCCTCCGCCGATCGTCGGCTTGGGCGCGGGCGCGGCCGCGGAAACGTTGGCGGTGAGTTTGCCGACCGCGGCGGCTTCCTTCGAAATGTTGGTGGTGAGCCTGCCCATCGCCGCATTCGGTTTGGCGGAGGACTGGGCCATCATCGCGTCATCCAGCGAAATACGCGAAGTCTTGCTCTTCATCGCGGAAACGACCGACTGCGCCGGCTTCTCCGCGGGAGACGCCGCGCCCGGCACCTGCACGGGCTTGAGACGGATCGTGGCTTCGGCCGAACGCGCGGCCGGAGCGGCCGCCGCAGGGGCCCCCGCCGGGGCGGCTGGAGCCGCAGGCTTGGGGTTGATCACAATGGGCTTGATCGTAATGGGCTTCGGTGCGTCTGCCATTTTAAACTCCTGCTTCTGCTGTGTTGTAAACTCAAACCGACATCATTTCGGTTTCCTTGGCCTTGAGCGCGTCGTCGATCTTCGCGATCACCGCGTCGGTGGCCTTCTGCACTTCGCCGAGCATCTGGTCGCGCTCGTCTTCGGTGATTTCGGAATTCTTCTGGAGAGCCTTGACTTTGTCGTTCACATCGCGGCGGACGTTGCGCACCGCCACGCGCGCCACTTCTGCCTCGCGGGAAGCGACTTTGACCATTTCCTTGCGGCGCTCTTCGGAAAGCTCGGGAACCGGAACGCGCACCTTCTTGCCGTCGGAAACCGGCGTCACGCCGATGTTGGCGGCGAGGATGCCCTTGACGATTTCGGACACGGCGGTCGGGTCGTACGGAGTGATGGTGATGAGGCGGGGCTCGGGCGTGGCGATGCTCGCGAGTTCGCGGATGCGCGTGGGGGTGCCGTAATAAAGCGCCGTCACGTTTTCAACGAGCGCCGGAGAAGCCTTGCCGGTGCGCAGTCCGTCGAGCTGGGAGGAGAGATTGGCGAACGCGCCGTCCATGCGCGTCTGCATTTCCTGAAGAAGAGGATGGGCCATTATTGTATGCGGTGTAGGTTGTTGTTACGAAACTGTGGTGCCGACCTTGTCGCCGGCCACGGCGCGCTCGAGCGCGCCCTCTGCGAAGAAATCGAGGACAAGGATCGGGATGCGGTTCTCCTGGCAGAGAGCGAAGGCCGCGCTGTCCATCACCTTGATGCCGCGCCGGAGCGCGTCGGTGAACGAAATCGAGTCGAACTTCGTGGCCGTGGGGTCTTTCTTGGGATCCGCCGTGTAGATGCCGTCGACCTTCGTCGCTTTGATGATGACGTCCGCGCCGATCTGGCTCGCGCGGAGCGCCGCGCAGGTGTCGGTCGAAAAATACGGATTGCCGGTGCCGGCCGCGAAAAGAAGCACCCTGCCCTTCTCCAGATGGCGCATGGCGCGGCGGTATATGAACGGCTCGGCCACGCCGGGGACGTCGATCGCCGACATGACCCGGGCTTCGAGCCCCGCCTGCTCCAGCGAATTCTGGAGCGCCAGCGCGTTGATCACCGTGGCGAGCA
>JAZUJQ010000280.1:0-7418 GCA_045642845.1 Kiritimatiellia bacterium | reverse complement strand
CGTCGAGCGCGTCGGCGCCGTCGAGGCGGGACGCGAGCGAACGGAGAATGCGCAGGTACAGCGTGGGCTCGTCCTTCGGAATGAGCGCGAGAAACACGACGCGGACGGGCGTGGCGCCGTCGCTGAACTGCAAACCGTCGCGGAACGTGGCGACCGCGGCGTACGGGCGGTCGATGCCTTCGATGCGTGCGTGAGGCACGGCGAGACCGTCGGACACCACCGTGTTCGAAAGCGCTTCTCTGGCGAGCACGGCGGAAGCGATCGCCGGCGCATCGGAAAGTCCGTGGTTGCGGGCGACCATGTCCACAAGTCTGCGGATGACGCCTTCGCTTGTCGTATCGGTGCAGTCGGCGACGACGTCGGCCTCATCGAAAAACGCGGAAATATTGAGCTGTTCCTGTGTATTCATGTGCATTTCCTTTCGTAAATCACGTCCAGACGGAACGATCGAGCGACCGGTAGTTCACCGCCTCCATTATGTCGCGAGCGTCGAGTTCGGCGCGGCCGTCGAGATCGGCGATCGTGCGCGCGACCTTCAGGATTCTGTCGTGAGCGCGCGGACTGAATTTGAGTTCGTTGATCGCGAAATTCATCGCCTGCAGGCACCCGGCGTCCATGTGGCAGAACGTCTCTATGTCGCGGCGCGTCATCGCTCCGTTCACGCGCGCGCCCGGGCGGCCTGCGAACCGCGCCTCCTGAATGCGGCGCGCCCGGAGAACGTTTTCGCGCATCTGCGCGGAAGACATTCCCTTGGGCATGCTCTGCATGTCCTGCAATTTGCCGGCGGCGACCGTGATCTGCAGATCGATGCGGTCGAGGAGCGGCCCCGAAATCCGGCTGCGGTAGCGCTGGGTCTGCGTCGGGGTGCAGCGGCACGGTCTGTTGGGATCCCCGAGGTAGCCGCACGGGCACGGGTTCATCGCCGCCACGAGCATGAAACGCGCCGGAAAACGCGCCGATCCCGCTGCGCGGGAAATGGTGACGAAACCGTCCTCGAGCGGCTGGCGCAGAACTTCGAGCACGGAACGGTTGAACTCCGGAAGTTCGTCGAGAAACAGCACGCCGTGATGGGCGAGCGTCACCTCCCCCGGCGAAGGGTGCGTGCCGCCGCCGATGAGACCCACGTCCGAAACGGTGTGATGCGGGGAGCGGAACGCACGCGTGCGCAGAAGAGGCACGTCCGGGGGAAGCAGTCCGGCGATCGAATGGATCTTCGTGAGTTCCAGCGACTCGTCGAGCGACATCGGCGGCAGAATCGACGGAATGCAGCGCGCAAGCATGCTCTTGCCGGTTCCGGGAGGCCCCATCATCAAAATGTTGTGACCGCCGGCGACCGCGACCTCGATCGCGCGCTTCGCGGCTTCCTGCCCGCGCACGTCGATGAAATCAGTCCCGCCCTCTTCCGGCGCATCGAACGCCTCGGCCAGATCCACGCGCACCGGAGCGGTCGCGCCGCGGTCCTCGCCGGTCATCAAATCCATCGCATGGCGCAGACTGCGGACTCCGTAAACCGTCAGGTCCGACACCACGGCGGCCTCGGCCGCGTTGGCCGCAGGCACGAGAATCGTTTTGAAACCGGCGCCGCGCAACGCGACCGCAAGCGGCAGCGCGCCGCGCACGGGTCGCACGTCGCCCGCAAGAGAAAGTTCGCCGACGACGGCCGTTGTGTCGCGGTCGAGCGGCACGGCGCGCGCAAGCGCCTGCGCGCCTGGCGCGGACGAACGCGGACGCGGCGAGGCGTCCTCGCCGGACGCGAGCAGCACGCCGAGCGCGATCGGAAGATCGAAAAGCGTGCCGTCCTTTTTAAGATCGGCGGGCGCGAGATTGACCGTGATACGGCCGCGGAACGGTTCGTATCCGGAGTTGGAAATGGCGGTCTGGACGCGGTCCCGCGCCTCGCGCACGGAAGCGTCGGGCAGACCGACTATCACCATCTGCGGATCGCCGCTGCGGCTGACGTCCGCCTCGATGACGACCGGCAGGGCTTCTATGCCCGTGACCGCGCCGGAATGTACGGTGGCTAGATGCAACGCGGGCCTCCCGTTTCTAACCGGCCCGCTGAAACGGACCGGGATTGAAGTGAAACGGAAGACCCGTCGTCATGGCAAAAGCCCGGCTTTATCAGCGGACCTTGCCCTCGGCCTTGCGCTTTTCGACGATCGCGGTCGTGAGATTGTTCGGGACCGGCTCGTAGTGGGAGAAAATCATCGTGAACGCGCCGCGGCCCTGCGTGAGGGTGCGGACGGTGTTCGAGTAACCGAACATTTCGCCCAGCGGGACCATGGCGTTGATGAGCTTCTGACCGCCCTTTTCGCCCATGCTCTCGATGCGGCCGCGACGCTGCGCGATCGAACCGGAGACGGCGCCGAAGTATTCTTCCGGCATCGTGACCTCGACGGCCATGATCGGCTCGAGGAGCTGCGGCTTGCCTTCGAGGAAGTACTTCTTGAAGCCGGCGCGGGCCGCGAGTTCGAACGCGATCGCGGAGGAGTCGACCGGGTGGTAGGAGCCGTCGTAGAGCGTGACCTTGAGGTCCACGACCGGGTAGCCGGCGTAAGGACCGTTTTCCATGGCCGCCTTGACGCCCTTCTCGACCGCCGGGATGAATTCGCCCGGAATCGCGCCGCCGATGATGTCGTTGACGAACTCGAATTCCTTGCCGGGCTCCTGCTTCTCGAGGCGGAGGTAGACGTCGCCGTACTGGCCGCTGCCGCCCGTCTGCTTGACGTGCTTGTACTGACCTTCGGCGGACTGGGTGATCGTTTCGCGGTAGGCGACTTCGGGACGGCCGACTTCGGCGTCGACGTTGAATTCGCGCTTCAGACGGTCCACGATGATTTCGAGGTGGAGTTCGCCCATGCCGGAGATGATCGTTTCCTCGGTTTCCTGATCGAACTTCACGACGAACGTCGGGTCTTCGTCGGCGAGCGCCTGCAGGCCGTTGGAGAGCTTCTCGTTGTCCGCGTGGGACTTCGGCTTGATCGAAATCGAGATCACCGGATCGGGGAATTCGATCGATTCGAGGAAGATCGGATTGTCTTCGTCGCAGAGCGTGTCGCCCGTGCGGGTGCGGGCGAGGCCGACCACGGCCACGATGTCGCCGGCGTGAGCCGTTTCGAGCGCTTCCTGCTTCTTGGCGTGCATGCGGACGAGACGAGCGACGCGCTGATCCTGATCGCGGGTGGAGTTGAAGATAACGGAACCCTGGGAGAGCGTGCCGGAGTAGATGCGGATGTAGACGAGCTTGCCCATCTGCTTGTCAGCGACGATCTTGAACGCGAGCGCCGAGAACGGATCCTTGTCGTCCGCGCGGCGGACGGGGGCCTCTTTGCCGGCTTCCTGCTCGGCTTTGGTGAGGGTGCCGACGACCGGCGGAATGTCGAGCGGGCTCGGAAGGTAGCTCACGACGGCGTCGAGCATCGGCTGGACGCCCTTGTCCTTGAAGGACGAACCGCAGAGCGCCGGAACGATCTTGCGGGCGATGGTGGCCTTGCGGAGCGCGGCCTTGAGCTCGTCGATGGAGAGCTCTTCGCCGCCGAAGAATTTCTCGAGAAGCGCGTCGTCGGTCTCGGCGATCGCCTCGATCATCTTGCCGCGCCACTCTTCGGCCTGGGCCTGGAGTTCGGCGGGGATTTCCTTTTCGATGATCTTCTGTCCCTTGGTGGCCTCGTCGAAAAAGAGGGCCTTCATCGTGAAGAGGTCGACGACGCCTTCGAACGTTTCGCCGGCTCCGATCGGGATTTCGACGGGAACCGCGTTGCCCTTGAGAATGGTGTGGACGTCTTCGACGGCGCCGAAGAAGTCGGCGCCCGTGCGGTCCATCTTGTTCACGAACATGATCTTGGGAACGCCGTACTTCTCGGACTGACGCCAGACCTGCTCGGACTGCGGCTGCACCCCGCCGACCGCGCAGTACAGCGCCACGGCGCCGTCGAGCACGCGGAGGGAGCGTTCCACTTCGGCCGTGAAGTCCACGTGCCCCGGAGTGTCGATCAGCGTGATCTGGTGGTCGTTCCAAAAGCACGTGGTCGCGGCGGAACCGATCGTGATGCCGCGCTCCTGCTCCTGGACCATGAAGTCCATCGTCGCGGCGCCGTCGTGCACTTCGCCGATCTTGTGGTTCTCGCCGGTGTAGTAGAGGATACGCTCGGACGTCGTGGTCTTGCCGGCGTCGATGTGCGCCATAATGCCGATGTTGCGGACCTTGTCCAAAGAAATGTTCGCCATGGGATGACCTGTATGTGGTTGATTTTTTGTGTAAAACGGATGCGCATTCTAGCAAAACGGCCTCCCCCGTTCAACCCCGGTTTGCGACGGCGCGCTCATTCCGGATTTTCGGGATGAAACCGGCGCGAACGGCCGACCCCGCGGGCGGAGCGAAAGGCGGAAAACCGCCGTTTGCCGGCCTCGCGTCAGCCGATCGTGACGACGTACCGCGCGCCGGATTCGCACGGCAGAGGTTTCGCCGGATCGTGCGGGACGCCGTCGACGGTCACGCGCGAAGCGTCGGACGACTTGAACAGCACGTCGTACACCGCGCCGCGGAAGGTTTTCACGATTCTCGACCCGTTCCATTGCTCCGGAAGGCACGGTTTGATGTACAACCCGTCCATTTTCGGAGTGAATCCGAACACGCCCGCGAGCACGGCTTTGAGCAGCCACGGGCCGGAAGCGCAGCGCCAGCTCTGTCCCGGCGTCCCCGCCCGGTATCCGGTCTGCGGTCCGAAAACGGAATTGCTCATCACGTACGGTTCGCACGGACGGCGCTGCCCGCCGTCGGCCACCGGAAGCGTGCACTGCAACGTGTTCCAAAGCTCGCGTTTTCTGCCGAGCATCGCCTCGAAAAGGATTTTCCAGCACATCGTGTGCAGGTAAACGCCGCCGTTTTCGTGGATGCCGGGGGCTTTGGTGCCGATGAACCCGAGCGTCGGATCGATCGACGAATACCCCTTGTCCATGATGAGCGTCCCCCATTCGCAGGAAAGCTTCGTGTCGATGGCGTGGAGAACCTTGTCCAATCTGTCGCGAGGAACCACCCCGGCGAAAACCGCCCAGAGCTGCGCGATGAGGTGCAAAGACCCTTCTTCGTTTTCGGAGGAACCGACGACTCCGCCGTCGTCCTTGAACGCGTAACGGTACCATTCGCCGTCCCAACCGACGCCGTTCACGGCTTTCGAGAGCGCACGGGCGCGCGTCAGCGCGAGCCGCCGCTCCGCCGCGCGGCCGCGGAGAAAAGCGAGTTCCGCCACCGCCTTGAGCGCACGGACCGCGGCGCACGTCAGCCAGACGCTGGTGCCCTTGCCGCCGATGCCGATTTTGTCCATGCAGTCGTTCCAGTCGCCGCCCCAGATTTTCACCAGGCCGTTCTTCCCCCTGAAATTCCACAGCCACTCGGCGGAACGGCGAGCGTGTTCCCAGACCGACGCGCGGGAGCCGTCGTTGAACGGGATTTCTTCGTCGAGCAACGATGCGTCGCCGAGTTCAAGGACCACGTCCAGCACCGTCGGCGCCACGCCCGAACAGCAGTCCGCGAAATTGCGCGGCATCACGGCGCCGTCGATGAACGTGCGCGGCGCGTAGCCGTCCGGATATTGATACGAAAGGATGCGGAGCAGTTCCGAACGCGCGCGGACCGGATCGACCGTCGCGAGGCAGTCGGCGTCGCTGAGCAGATCGCGGTAGCCGTTGTGGCGCACGCGCGCCCAGTGCGCGCCGAGCCGCGCTTCGGTCGGGAGCCACGTGCCGGCGAGCGAATTGAACGCCTTGTTCGGCGTCTCGAACTTCGTACGGGAAAGCGTGCCGGACAAATACGCGTCCGACTCCGGCGCGCGGAAAAACGCCTCGGCGGTTCTGCGCATTCCGGCTTCGTCCACGACCGGAGAATACTGCGCGCAGTATTTGATTTCGATCCTTTCGCCGGGCGCAAGTTCCACGTCGTGTTCGAGCGCCATGCAGCATTTTTCGCCTATGCAATCGGTGTTCAGGCAGCGGCCGCCGTTGCGCAGAACCGCCGCCGGCGCCTGTTCGGAATCGTAGACTCCGCGGAACGCGTTGAGACGCGCATCGAACGCATCGGCGACGGGAACTGACGAAAGACACACCGCCGACTCGTGCATCACGCCCGTGCCGAACGAGTCGAACGCGCGCACGACCACGCCGCGGGCCTTTTTCGAATATCCGGCGGTCGAAGTGTTGTAGCTCTGGATGCGGTACGGGCCGTCGAGATCCGTGCCGCAGTACGCAAGCACGCGCAGACGGCGCGCTCTCTTCGTTTTGTTGACGAGCGTCAGCTTCCAGAGTTCGCCCTTGAGGCCGGGAGGAGCGCTCAACGTCCATTCCGATTCGACGCCGCGGTTGACGCGCCTGACGCACGTCGCTCCGGGCCGGTGCACCGCCGAACTCTCCGACGCCTTCCCTTCAGGAAACGGTTCGCCGGCGAGCCACCAATCGGAAGCGCCTTCGCAGATGTACACGCGCCTGCCGGTGACGAGCGCCGCGCGGCGTCCCATCCGGTCCTGCACGAATCCTTCGCCGTTTCCGATCTGGGAAACGCACGCCACGTAATCGTCGTTGAAAATGTAGTTGTACCAATTGCGCGGAGTGTTCGCGTCGGTCACGAGAAACGAGCCGTCGGACAGAAATTTTCCGTATTGTTTCATTTCGGATTCCCTGTTGGGGTTTCCCGCGGACTGGTCATTTCCGCGGATGAAGTTTTTTGACGACGCCCGCCAGACGCGTCGCGTCGACGTGCGTGTAAATCTGCGTTGTCGAAATGTCGGCGTGGCCGAGCAGTTCCTGGATCACGCGTATCGGTGCGTCGCCGGCGAGGAGATCGGTCGCGAACGAATGCCGCAGCCAGTGCGTCGAAACTTCTTCCGGCAGTCCCGCGGTCGCCGCGTGGCGTTTGACGATTTTCCACAGCTGCGTGCGCGAAACGGGTTTGCCGCGCTTCGTGAGAAACATGGCCGGTTCTCCGGGCGCGGGATTCAACTGCGCGCGGCCGCCGGCGGCGAGATACGCGCGCAGCGCCTCCTCGGCCTTTGAACCGAGCGGCACCACTCGGACCTTCGAACCCTTGCCGCGTACGCGCACGGACGCGGTGTCGAAACTGACGGCGTCCACCGGCAGCCCGGCGAGTTCGCCCGCGCGCAGTCCGCATCCGTAAAGCATTTCCAGCATGGCGCGGTCGCGCAGGCCTTCGGGCGAAGCGTCGGTCGGCGTTTCGAGAAGCCGGCGCATGTCGTCCGGACTCACGACGTGCGGCAGCCGGCGCGCGCGTTTCGGATACGAAAGCGCCGCCGCCGGATCGTGCACGACGATGTGTTCGCGCATCGCGAACGCGAAGAAGTTTTTGACTGAAACAAGCCGGCGCGCGCGCGTCGAATCTTTCTCGCCCGCCTTCCGGCACGAGTCGAGGA
>JAZUJQ010000279.1:0-3195 GCA_045642845.1 Kiritimatiellia bacterium | reverse complement strand
CCGCCGCCGTCGATTCCGAGAAACATGAGCGCCGCGTCTTTCACGCGGAACGACAGCGCCAGAAAAGGCGATTCGTAGCACGCGAAATTCTTTCTGTCGGTGTATTTCATTTGCACGATTGCTCCCGGGGGTTTAAACGGTTTCGATTGCGCCGCGCCGACCGCGGCAGGCGCGCGCGTCAGATCATTCCGACCTTGCGGGCGTAGGCGAACATGCCGCCGGCTTCCACGACCGGAGCGACGGCGCCGAGGTCGTTGAGCTTGAAGACCCTGCCGTCGGAGAGGCGTTTGAGAGTGTGGGCGTCGGTATCCAGCTCCGCTTCGTCGCCGGTCTTGAATTCGCCGACGAGCGGGGCGGACGTTTCGAACGGATAGACCTCGCCGGTGGCGACGCAGTTGCGGAAGAAGATGCGTGCGTAGTATTCGGCGACGACCGCCTTGCAGCCCGCCGCGCCGAGCGCGACGGGCGCATGCTCGCGCGACGAGCCGCAGCCGAAGTTTTTGCCGGCGACGAGAATGCCGTAGGGCGTTTTGCCGACGGCCTTGTCGACGAACGGGTCGCACGAATCGGGCAGCCCGGTGAGCGCGTAGGAGCCGAGTTTTTCGTATTCCTCCGGCACGGTCGGGGTGAGTGTCATGTAGCGGGCCGGGATGATGTTGTCGGTGTCGATGTTGTCGCCGGCGACGTAGACTTTGGAACGGATGATGCTCATGTCGGTCCCTTTCAGATGAATTTGCGCGGATCGGTTATGACGCCCGTCACGGCGGACGCGGCGACGGTCAACGGAGAAGCGAGGTAGATGGGCGCGGTCTTCGAGCCCATGCGGCCGATGAAGTTGCGGTTGGTGGACGAGATGACGACCTCGTCGCCGTGGGTGTGGCCGAACGTGTCGACCGGACCGCCGAGGCATGCGGCGCACGACGGGTGCGCCACGGGGAGACAGCCCGCCTCCGCGAAAATGCGCAGCCAGGTCTTGCCCTTGTACTCGCGCGTGCGGAGCGCGGCGGCGACGTCGACCGTGGCCGGCACGAGGAACGTGTCGATCGCGACCTTGCGGCCGTACAGCGGGCGGGCGGCCATTTCGAAGTCTTCGATTTTGCCGCCGGTGCAGGAGCCGATGTAAGCGCGGTCGAGTTTCACGTTCCCGCGGTCGGCCGCCGGAGCGTAGCGATCGGGGCAGGGCGGTTCGGCGACGCACGGCACGAGCGTCGAGAGGTCGTATTTCAGTTCGGATTTGACGGGTGCGTCGGGGTCGCCGCAGAGCGGCGAGCACGGTTTGGAAGTGCGGGCGCGGACGTATTCGAACGCCTTTTCGTCCGGCGCGAAAATGCCGTTCTTGGCGCCGCATTCGACGGCCATGTTGCAGATCGTCATGCGCGTTTCGACGGAGAGCCCCGCGCAGGCGTCGCCCGTGAACTCGAGCGCGCAGTACGTCGCGCCGCCTGCGCCGAGATCGCCGATGACGCGCAGGATGATGTCTTTTCCGGTGATGTAATCCGGGCGTTTTCCGGTGAGCGTGACGCGGATCGTTTCCGGCACTTTGAGCAGCGTTTTGCCGGTGCCCATAGTGAACCCGGCGTCCGTGTTGCCGACGCCCGTGGAGAACGCGCCGAGCGCGCCGTGCGTGCAGGTGTGCGAGTCGGTGCCGACGATCACTTCGCCCGGGCGCACGTGGCCGCGGTCGGGCAGACCGACGTGGCAGACGCCGCAGTAGTCCTTCGTCCACGGACCGTAGTAGTAGGGCAGGCCCTGCGCTTTCGCGAACTCCGCGAGGTCGCCGATGTTGCGGTGCGCCTTGTCGTCGCGCGTGTGGATGTAGTGGTCCGGGAAGATCACGACGCCTTCGCGGTCGAACACCTTCGCGTTTTCGCCGAATTCCCGTTTGAACACGCCGATGGTGCCCGGACCGCACACGTCGTGCGTGAGCAGCACGTCCACTTTCACCCAGATGTTTTCGCCCGGGCGGACCGTTTCTTTTCCGGCGGCGCGCGCCAGGATTTTTTCAGTGAGAGTCATTTTCATGGTTTTGCTTTTCGGTGGATCATTCGAGATTCTGGATCTGTTCGCGGAACGTTTCGATGAGGGCTTTGAGTTCGATGACGGACGCCGCCACGGCCGCGTCCTGGGCCTTCGACGCGATCGTGTTCGCTTCCCGGTTCATTTCCTGGGCGAGGAAGTCGAGCTTGCGTCCGCACGGCTCCGCGGCGTCGAACAGCTCCCGGGCGTGTCTGAAGTGCGCGGCGAGGCGGGTGAGTTCCTCCGCTATGTCGCAATGTTCGGCGAAGAACGCGATTTCGCGGGCGAGAGTCGGATCGTCCGGCGAAACCGGCGCTCCGAGTTCGGCGACGCGCGCCGCGAGCGCGGCTTTTCTTTCGACGGGCAGCTCGGGCGCGCGCGCGGCGACCGCGAGGCGGATGCGCTCCATCGCGTCGAGTCTGGATTCGAGGTCCTTGCGCAGCAGCGCGCCCTCGCGCCGCCGCATTTCGTCGTGGGATCCGAGCGCTTTAGCGACGGCGCTTTCGACGAGCGGCCCGAGTTTTCCGGCGTCCGGCTCCGCGGTTTGAACGGCGTTCAAGGCGCCGATCAGGTCGGACAGCGACAGGTCGCGCCCGATGCCGGCGGCGCGCGCGGTCGCGCGGAGTCTGGCGGCGCACGCCCGGACGCGTTCTTCGTCGACGGCGGCGGGGTCCGCGTCGTCCCGGCGTTCGAGCGAAACGGAAATCTGCACGCTTCCGCGCGACATCTTTCCGCGCATTTGCGAGCGGCAGCGTTCCGCGAGCTCCGGATCGTCGAACGGCAGCGCGACGCGGCAGTCGAACTGCCTGCGGTTCACGGACGACACCTCGGCCTGCACGCGGCATCCGGCGCCGTCTTCGGAGCCGCGACCGAAACCGGTCATTGAAAGGGTTGACATGGTTGGCTCAACGTGTGCCCGCGAACGGAATTTTCACGCCGTGGCGGATCGAGATTTCGCGCATTTCCGGAAGCACGGATTCCGAACCGTTTTTCGCGGCTTCGACCACGAGGTCGTAGATGCGGGCGTGCGCCCAGCCGTCGGCTATCCCCGGATCGCCGGCGCCGGGCTTGACGTCGCCGAGGTCGAGCGTGAACAGCATGTCGTGCGGCTTTTCGCCGTTGACTCCGCGCGCCTGGAACATGACTTCACGCGTGGATTCTGGAACGCGTCCGAAGACG
>JAZUJQ010000278.1:0-29858 GCA_045642845.1 Kiritimatiellia bacterium | reverse complement strand
CAGCTCGACGGTCATGTTGATGTTGTCGCCGGGCATGACCATTTCGAGGCCTTCAGGCAACGTGATCGCGCCAGTCACGTCCGCGGTCCGGATGTAGAACTGAGGACGATAGCCGGGGAAGAACGAAGTGTGACGGCCGCCTTCGTCCTTCGTGAGGACGTAGACCTGAGCCTCGAACTTCGTGTGCGGAGTGATCGAAGCCGGCTTGGCGAGGATCTGACCGCGCTGGACGTCTTCCTTCTTGGTGCCGCGGAGGAGGCAGCCGACGTTGTCGCCCGCCTGGCCCTGATCGAGGGACTTGCGGAACATTTCGACGCCGGTGATGGTCGTCTTCTGGGTCGGCTTGATACCGACGATTTCGACATCGTCGCCGACCTTCACGATACCGCGTTCGACACGGCCGGTCACGACGGTGCCGCGGCCTTCGATCGAGAAGATGTCTTCGATCGGCATCATGAACGGGAGATCGAGCTGGTGAACCGGGTCGGGGATGTATTCATCGAGCGTCTTCATGAGCTCGGTGATGCAAGCGCAGGCCGGATCGTCGGCCGAGGCCGCCTGCGTGGCGGGGTAAGCCGCACCGCGGACGATCGGGGCGTTGTCGCCGTCGTAGTCGTACTTCGAGAGGAGTTCGCGGATTTCCATTTCGACGAGGTCGAGGAGTTCCGGATCGTCGACGAGGTCGACCTTGTTGAGGAAGACCACGATCTTCGGCACGCCGACCTGGCGGGCGAGAAGGACGTGCTCCTTGGTCTGGGGCATCGGGCCGTCAGCGGCGGAGACCACGAGGATCGCGCCATCCATCTGGGCGGCGCCGACGATCATGTTCTTCACGAAGTCGGCGTGCCCGGGGCAGTCGACGTGCGCGTAGTGACGGTTATCGGAAGAGTATTCGACGTGGGAGGTCGCGATCGTGAGGATCTTCGTGGAGTCACGACGACCGGCGGATTCGGACGCCTTGGCGACCTGATCGTAGGCGATGTCGGTGGCCAGACCCTTGAGGGACTGGACGTGGGTGATTGCGGCGGTCAATGTCGTCTTGCCGTGGTCGACGTGGCCGATGGTACCAACGTTAACATGCGGCTTATCGCGGACGAATGAGTCTTTTGCCATGGTTGCTAACCTTTGCTTTGTGTTGTTTGTTGTTTGGAGAGGTACGTTTTGAAGTGGAGCCCGTAATCGGAATCGGACCGATGACCTCATCCTTACCAAGGATGCGCTCTACCAACTGAGCTATGCGGGCTTTGTTGTCCCTCGCCACTTGGGTGCGTGCTTACCCCGTACCATGAGAGTTCGCGGCATTGCCAAGGAGGTGAAACGGGGCGAAAGTCTCGCAAAAATAGCATGCGGTGTCAACACCAATCCGGGCTTATTCCGAAAAATCCTGAATAAGGCCGACAATCAGCGGAATATTTCCATTTCATAGAGGACCGCGGAGCCGCGAAACCGCCACAATCCTGTCGTTTCCGCGGATTCCCCGGCGTTCGTCACCGTCGTTGAAAACGTCACGCGCGGACCGTTTATTTCAAGTTCGACCGGAAGCGTTTGAAACGGAGGAATTATCTGAAGTTTCGAAACAGAATTCATTCCGGATGCATCGAACCATCCTGCGGAGATTTTCACGTTCACGGCTTCGCCTGCGGCCGGTACCGGACCGATGATCGCCGCGTCTTCTCCGCACCAGCATCCGCCGCGGTTCGCGCGTTTCCATTCGCCGCGCAGACCGAGCGGACCGCCGTCGAAAATCTTTTTCTGGCGGCTTTTTCCATCCGCCGGGACGATGGCGAGCAACGTGTCTTTGAACTTCGATGTTTTTTTGCCCGCGCGCATCATTCCCGATGGTTCGATAGTCGTGTATTCGCACTCGAAAGTTTTTTCCGGAATGAGTTCGGTTCCAAGTTCCAGGGTGCAGGGTTCGTACGATGTAACGAATCCTGCGGAACCGTTGTTCCGCCGCGAGAAAACGCAATCAAGAAAAGCATCTCTCGATTTAGGGCTTGCTCCTGAGTTCAATCCTAAAACCCGCGCTTCAGCAAAAGCCGAGACGGACACGGAACGCTGGATGTAATCGGAAAAAACGATGTCTTTTTCCGAAAGAGCCTCTTTCATTTCCCTCATCGTGCGTTCGGCGCCTCGACCGTTCACTCCGAACCACGCGAGAGGCGACAGCATTACGGCTGCAACCGTCAAAACCGCCGGCGCCGCAAGCGCGAATTTTGATTTTTCGCGCAGTTTCGAGAGTCCGTATGCGCATACCGGAGCGCATATGACGGCGAAAGGCATCAGTCTGCGGAACGACCACATTTCTACTTCGATTTCGGTTCCTTTCACGAAAAAGCCGAACAAACCGCAGCAAACCAGCAGGAAAAAAGCCAAGTGCAACGATTTTTCTTCATTTTCGCTCCGGTACAGCGGAACAATGCAGTACACGGTGAATGCGATCCAAAGCGCAAGCATCGCCGGATGCACCGAAAGAACTCCTTTTCCGAGGACTCCGTTCGCGCACGGCAGAACGCATACCGCGACGGTCGCCGATGAAATCAGCCTCTTTACAAGCTTTGAAACGGCTTTTTTTTCAAAAAACGCGCGGCATTTTCCGGAAGTCGCGGCCAACAGCGCCGCCGCGCCGCCGAAAAATATCAGAACGGCCAGACCGATCATCGCTCCGATTACCGGTACGCTGCGAGCGGCGTTCATCCAGTCGGAAAGTCCGTTCGCTTTGAAATACGGGTTGCCGGTCAACGTGAGTTCTGCAATCGCCGGAACGATTCCTGACACGAGGCCGGCAAGCAGCGCAAAGTCGTGTTTCCATTTGCCGACGCGTGTCACGGCGTAAACCGCGATCGGAAGCGCGAAAAGGAACATCGTCAAGTGAAACGCCGCCGCAAACGAAAGACAGAACCCCGCCAAAGCCATTTCTTTGCAGCCGCACTTCGCGAGCAAAAGTGCAAAAGACGCGGAAATGAGCGCGGATCCGGTCGCTTCCGCATGAAAATCCCGGAAAAACCAGACGGGAAAGCACGTGAACAACGTGCACATGGCGGCAATACAGGCTGCGGTCATCCATTTTCGCGAATGAACGGACGCCGCAAGGAGAACAACCGTGAACCACAGCGCCCCGATCAAAGGCGTGAACAGCTCATGAAAACGTCCCAACGCCGCCGCCGCAAGCGGCAACGCCGGAAGAAAAGCAGGAGTTGTTTCAAACGCTTCTTTTTCGTTTTTTTCCGCGGATTGGGCCGCTGACGGCGTTTTGTATTTGAAAACCGCGTCGACAGACGGACAGTTTTTACGCCAAAAAACGGAATTCCGCATGTTTTTCGGAAGTATCGAAATTTCATCTCGCGGCGGAGTCAAATCAGCTTCTGTTTGGAACTGTTTCGCGAGCGAACGGTAACACATCGCATCCAGAGGGGCGAAGTAATTCCTGTGATGCGAGATACCGAGCATTGCGAACGCCGCCGCAAAAACGACGAAAGAGATGACCGCGCCACGGCGTCCGGCACCGTTTTCACGTATAAACGCCGTTGAAATCAGGATGAACGGCAAAACCGCAAGGGAAAACGCTGAAATTTCAAGGAAAAGCATTGTTTTTTCAAATTTTTATATTTTCGGCGGATTTTTTGATTTTTCGCGGTTGCGGCGTTCATTTCCAGTTGCAAATGCAATTCAGGACTTTTTCGTTGCGGCGGTAGGTGCATGACAACGAACTTTCGCAACCGTTTTCACGGACTATCACCGTGATGCGGAAAAGTCCGCTTTCCACGGCGATGTGCGGTTGAAGCAGAGTCAACGCGTTGAGTTCGTCCTGCGACGGAACGTCGCCTTCGCCTTGCAGAAGTTTTCTGGCTTCGGCCGGTGACGGAGAAAGAAAAATTTCGCCGCGTTTGCGCGACATTTCCAGACGGTGCCACAATCCAGCCGCCGCGCCGGCGGTCGCACCCGAGGCGCGGGCGCGCGACAGAAACGCTTCCCGCCCTATGGTGTTTATGTTGAATTCTTCCGGAGCGTTCACCGAAATCAGCGGCAGAACGGCGAGCAGCGCTTCGGGCGGTGATTCGAAAAGTTCCGGCAGTTCGGCTTCGGCGACAAGCGCGGAGTTCGTGCCGAGCGTTGAAAACAGCGCAGAGGCGATTCCCGAGGCTTCGGCTTCATCTGCTTCGGCCGCATGACGGAGAAGCCATGCGAACGCGTTTTCCCCGGCGGAGGGCACGCCTATGCGTGCTGATTCATCTTCGATAAGCGTGAAAACTCCGTTTTCGCCGCGCGCGAGGCCGAGGCGTGCCTCCTCGGTGGAAACACCCCAGGATTCCGTCGCGGAGTCCACTCCGTTTGTGTCGGCGTCTATCGAATTTATCGCGCGTTCAAGGGCTTTTCTCGCCAAAACTCCCGCTTTTGCGCGAAAACATACCGCGCGTTCGGCCCGGTGACGCGAAGAAAGCAATGCGCTGGCGCCGGCGGCCAAAGCGACGAGAGTGGCGCACGCCGCGATCACGAAAATCAAAGCGGCTCCGGAACGCGTTTCATCCGTCATTACTCCGCCTCCTTTCTCCGCGGAGCCGCAGCGGGAGACACGACGAACGATTTACTTCCAAGCGTGCAACGCACGTGCGCGGGAAGTGAATTCGTGTCGTTCCACTCGTCAATCCACGTCGGTTCCTGATTTTCGGAAAACGCCGCGAATTCGAAACGGACGCCAGGAAAAACGTTGTTTCCGAGGTCTTCTCCCGTGGCGCGGTGCGTCAAAGTTCTCTGCATTCCGCCGGATGGATGGCGTTTTACCGAAACATCAGCGATTACCGCAGGTTCCGTAAATGGATCCGGCGAATAAAGACGACGGAATTCGAGCGAATGACCGTCTCCGTGAAAAGGCGGCAGGGCCGACGTGATGTCGGCGTATGCCATTGAATTGATTTTAAGAAATTCCGTGCGCGAAAACTCCGCGGAGGACGCGACCCTTCCGTAAAGATTGAACGCCCTTGCGAGCGCAACCGACGTCGCCGCGACAATAACGACGGAGATCGCGGCCGCGAGCAGTGTTTCCGGAAGCGTGAACCCGGAGAGGTCAGTCTTCGTCGACCGTTTCATCGCGCTGATAGATCGGCAGCTGGCGGTACGGTACCGCGAACGCCAGCACCATCAGCGCGGTGTTGTACGGTGAAGAACCGGATTCTTCGCGCCAGGAACCGTCGGCCCTTTGGCGCGGAATCCAGGTCCGGTACATCCAGTCTTCAAAAACTTTCCAGCTTTCTCCGCCCATCTGAAACAGTCCCTGGGCCGTGTAATACATTCCGTAGGAACGGTTTCCTTCATTCGGAAGCTCTTTGTAGACTCGCATCAGATAACGCGCAGCTTTGACGGCCGCCGGATCGTTGTGCTTTCCGCACAGTTCCATGCAGAGAATTCCCGCGCCGGTGAGCGTGACTCCGTAACTCTGGGCTCCTTGCTGATACATGAAAGAGCCTTCCGCCTGATTGTACTGGCGTTGAACGTATTCCACGGCGCGCTGTATCGCGTCTCCCGGAACGCGGCCTCCGTTCAGGCGCGACGAACGGAGCGCCATCAGCGCCCATCCGGAGCATGAAAGGTCGCTGTCGGAACTTTTCGGCGTGTAACGCCAACCGCCCTTGTCGCGGTCGCTTTTTTTTATGTTCTGAGCGTCGAGCAGCAACTGCACGGCCTTCGGCAGCACCTGTTCTATTTTTTTTTGGCGTTCTTCATCGACCATTCCCGACACTTCCGACAGAAAAAGCGTGCAGATCGAATGCGTGTACATTCCGTTTTGAGGATTTTTTCCTCCGAAATAACCCTCGTCGTTCGCGGCCGAGATGACGTAATCGATGCAACGGAAGATAGTTTCGCCGTAGGCGCCCGATCCCGGCGTGTATCCTTTCGCGAGAAACGCCATTCCGGCGAGAGCCGAAATGGCCCCTGTGTCCCCGTAGTTTTCTTTGTATGATCCGTCCGGGTTCTGCACGCGCGCCAGGTACGCCAGACCGCGTTCTATCGAGAGGTCGACGTTGTCTTCCTCCATTACGCTTTGCGCGAAACAAAGCGTCGCGCAGAATGTGAAAACCGCGATGTGAAAAAACTTTTTCATAGATTGACTGAATCCGGTCAAATCGTTCGTTTGCCGTGCATTCTAGCAGAATTTTCGGCGTTTATACCGTGTTAAAGGGACCAAGACATGCGATTTTCGCAGTGTTTTTCAAAACCGGGGCGATGAGGCGGAAGCCGGCGGTGTTACAATCCAAATTCGACGCCTTGCAGTTTCGCGATCAGAAGTCCGTAGTTGGCGATAGGCACGCCTGCGGCGATGGCGTCGCCTATACGCGACCTCATTTCACGCCTCGCAAGAGTGCATCCTCCGCAGTGGATTATCAATTTGTATTTTTTCAGTTCTTCGCGCGCCGGCCAATCGTTTCCGCTTGTGAACGAAAACGTGAGTTTCCTGCCTGTGCGTTCGGCCAGCCAGGCGGGTATTTTCACAGTGCCGATGTCGCCGCACTGTCTGCGGTGCGTGCATCCTTCCGCGATGAGCACGCGGTCGCCGTCCTGCAGCGAATCAACCGCTTCGACTCCGGCGCGCAGGGTTTCGAAATCGCCTTTGTAACGCGCGAAAAGAATCGAAAACGAGGTGACCGGTATTCCGGCAGGCGTTGTTTTTCTCACCGTGCGGAAAACCTGCGAATCCGTTATCACCAGTTTCGGCGGCGAACGCAGCGATGCAAGCAGATCGGGAAGTTCGGCGGGTTGAGCGGCCGCGAACGTCGCATGGGAATCCAGAATGTCGCGGATCGTCAACTGCTGTGGCAGAATGAGACGTCCTTTCGGCGCGGCCGCGTCTATGGGAGTGACGAGAATCACGAAATCCCCGGGAAAAAGGCGGTCGCCTATTATTCTCTGGCTGGCCGGTTCATTCGGTTTGGTCTCCGCAAGCGCGGTTCGGAGCGCGTCCACTCCGAATCCGGTGAGAGCCGATACCGCGAATGCCGGAGCCGAGGCGTCCGCCGCGATTTTTTCCGCGGTTTTCCGAGGGTCCGCGATTTCATCGCATTTGTTGACGGCGATGACGAATCCTATGCCGGCGTCACGCATGGCGTCCGCCAATGCGCGTTCATGTTCACCGTATCCGGTGGCGGGGTCTGTCACGACAACGCCTATGTCGGTCGCGCGCAACTCGAGTTTTGCCCGGTCCACGCGCGCCGCGCCCACGCGCGCCTGATCGTCGTCCACCCCCGCCGTGTCGATGAACAGAACCGGACCCAAAGGCAGCATTTCCATCGCCTTGCGGACTGGGTCGGTGGTCGTGCCGGGCACGTCCGAGACGATTGCGGCGTTCTGCCCGACGAGTGCGTTGAAAAGCAACGATTTTCCGGTGTTGCGGCGCCCGAATATCGTTATGCGCGTGCGTTCGGAATTCGGAGCGGATGAAAAATCGGGCATGGTTCGTTGGTTTAGGTTCAGATTCCCAGCGGAAGCTGGCCGGAGACCACCAGTTTGTGTCCCTTTTCGACGTCAGGGTCAGATGTGTCGTAGACCACGAATTTCACCGCAGGAAAACGCGACGCCAAGGTGTTTCGGATGAAATTCGCCACTGCGGCCACGTTGCCGGGATCGTCGTCCGAAAAACCGACCGAAATCGGTTTGCGCTGCCCGAGCAGTTCCACCATGTTGAACAGATGTTCGAGAAAATCGAGAATGGCGAACTGTTTGCGCGTTTCGGAGCGGTTCGGGTCCGGCATGGCCGAAGCTTTCACCAGATTGATGAAATCGGGGTTGGTCACGGCATGGTAGCGGCATTCCGAAAGATAATCGGCGACGACTTCATCGTCCGTCATGTTGTTGTTCCTGTCCGTGCCCTGGTACGCGACTATGTAACCGCGCAGATTCCACACCATTTCTTTGATTTCTTCCGGAGTGAGAATCTTCTCTATGAACATTTCCACTCCCTTGCGCAGGGTTTCCGGCTTGTGGCCGCGTGCGGTCACTATCGCGAAAAAACGACCCTCGACGAGGGTCTTTCTGAAGGTGTTGAACGATGGCGGTATCTTTTCCTGTCCGTCAAGGGTTCTGGTGATCGAAGTGCGCGCGTCGGACAGGAATTTGCTTTCGGTGTTGTCGGTGAAATCACGAAATTCGACGAACGCCGCCTCCCAGTCGCCGTTAGGCGGACGATAGTGCACGGTGTCGTTGCGGATGACCGAAAACAACGCCGTCGACACCAGGTGCGGCACCCACGTCCCGTTCGCGAGTTTGCGTTCGAGGTGTATGTACGTGGGCATGTGCAGAATGTTGTCGTCCCAATCGAAAATATAGTATTTCAGGTCACGTTGCGGGATTGTTTCGTTGTAAAAGTCACTCGGCACTTTCCAACTCCTTGTTTTCAGTGGCGTTCGTTCCTGAAACTTCTCTTTCAGTCGCGTTTTCTTCGGATACGGGTCTGTTTTCCGCGGATTTTTCGTCTTTGACTATCACCGGTTCCGGAGTGTCGTCGGCGGGTTTGTTCATGGAATTGATCCGCACGCGCACTCTCACCTTCGCCGGGTCGACGGATTCGATTCCGGAATCGGTCGGAATCTGGATGGCCGTTTCCACTTCGAAATCCTCGGTTTTGCCCTCGACGTCGATCGGCGCGAGCGGCAGACGCGTGCCTTTTTTTCTCAGTTCATCGAGCTTCTTTTTGGATCCGCTCAACTTCACGGATTGATCCGTTTCCGGAAATTCCACCGTTGCGACCGCCTGTTCCGGCGTTCCTATGAGTTTCGGCGTCACGAAAAAGTTTTCCACCGTCCACGTGGCCGTCCAGTCGTATTCGATTTTCAGCGTTTCTTCGGCTATTCCGACGCACCGCAGTTTTCCGGCGTTGGAAATGTGCAGTTTCTTCGTCGGCGCGTTCGTTTCGCTGTTGCTGCGCACGCGCAGTTCGGCGACGAGTTGCGAAACGTCGAGTTCGTCGATGTCTTTCTCGTCCCCGCGGAGTTTCACGGTGACGCTCGAGGGTTCCACGTTGACCACGGATGTGTTCGCGTCGTCGCACGTCACGCGCACCGGCACCGTGAACGTGCGCGTGTGACCGATCGCGTTGCTTATCGCGTAAATCGACAATGCGGACACCATTGCGGCCAAAACCTTCGTTTCCGCGTTTTTCCCGAGGATGTTTTTCGCGATTTCGCGCAGAGAGCCGCGTTTCGACGTCATTTGACGATCTCCTTCGATGCCGCCGCGAGTTCGGCGAAAATACGCCCGACTTCACTGCGCTGCGATTCAGCGCCGATGCACGCCTGCAGAATGCGCATGAGCGCGCCGACGTTCACGTCGATTGCGATTTCTCCGCGGTGGGCGATCGAAATGTTGCCTGTTTCCTCCGAAACCACCACCACCACCGCATCAGTCCTTTCCGAAAGACCTATCGCCGCGCGGTGACGCGTGCCGAACCCGCGGCGCCTGCTTTCGGCTGCGCCGAGCGGGAACACGCATCCGGCCCATGCGATTTTTTCGCCCCTCAGTATCATGCCTCCGTCATGCAACGAGGTCCCGGGATAGAAAATCGAAAGAATCAGTTCACCTACGATCGGCGCGGACAGTTCCCGGCCGCCGACGGCGAACGGGTCGAGATTCTCTTCCTGTTCGATCGCTATGATGGCGCCGATGCGTTTGTTCGAGAGGGCGTCGACGCATTTCGTGAGCTCTTCCACGATGTCTGCGGCTTTGTCCGCCGAGACCGCGCCACGTGCGCCCGGACGGCCGCCGAGCTGTGAAAACAAACGACGCAGTTCCGGCTGGAAAATCACTATCATTACGAACGGAACGTACGTCGCGATGCGCCCTAAAAGCCATCCTATTTCGTACATTCTGAACCAACGCGCGGCCAGATACATCGCCACGAGCACCGTCACGAGACCGAACAGGATCCTGTACCCGCGCGTGCGCCTTAGAAAGATGAAAAGATAATACAAGGGAACGGCCAGCAGCGCAGTCTGGCAGCAGAAAATGAAAATTCTTAGAAGAGCATCGAAAAAGTCCACTTTGACCCCTTGTCCTCGCCGTTGCGCAATGTTAGTCAAACCAGTGCGCCGATGCAAATGAAAAGTGACCGAAATTTACACGAAAATCGGCGAAACGGCGTGAAAAAACAGACGCGCGGTCATCGTATTGGCGTTTTGCTCGGTTTTCATTCGACGGCTTATGGTCGTTGTCGGCTTGAATTTATCTCAATGAGCGCCTGATTTTGTCTTGATTTTCCTAAAAATAGTGTCTTTTGTAATTGAGCGACACTAAATTTAGTGTTTTTATGAAGATTTTACTTTCTTTTGATCTGTGTTTTTAATAGACTTTCACGTAGCGTCAATGCCATTGATGTTTTCTCACATAGCCCCGCGAAATCCATTTTTCAGCCGCTCTTCCGGCTCCGTCGATTTTGCGGTGTTTTCTTCTCTCACGAAGACCTTCCCGTTTTTCACCTTCATACCTCCTCCAATTCTCACAATGAAAAACTTGCTCGCAATCTCCGCGGTTGTCTGCTCGTTGGCATTCCAAACCATTGCTTCGGTCATCAATTACGACGTGAGTTCTAAAGCCAAATGCGATGCATGCGGATGGACTTACAACGATAAAGTCGGAGATCAGGCTGCGGGACTCAAGTTCAACAAGGACGGTCAGATAACTTCTCAAGTGTCATCGTACGCGATCAGCAATGTGTCTTTTTCGTATGCCTGTTCCGGCACCGCCACGACGACGCGAGGTTTCTATTTCAAGCCTTACGATGCGAACGGTAAACTTTTGTCGGGGTATGAAGGCATGCTGCCGTTCGCCACGATGACCACAAATTACACGTTCTCGGTTGAGCAGAACGTGCACAAAATCGTAATTCTCATGACTGGCTCCGGTTCGACCGGCACGTTCATAGCAAAAAACGTCAGCTTCGAATTTTTCCAACTTGAAAAGCCGGAAAATCTTGCGGAATCGAATGTTTCGCACACGGGATTCGATCTTTCCTGGTCCCCTGTTTCGGGTGCCGACACCTACGACGTCGAGATCAAAGACGGCGAGGACGTCGTTAGGCAGGTCAATTCAATTGAATCGACTTTCTGCTCGGCAGGCGATCTTGACGTCGGCACGGAGTATTCGGTTTTCGTGATCGCCGTTGCCGATGAAATCTACGAACCTTCCGAAGCGGCGGTGCTTTCGGTTTCAACTTCCGAGCTTTCCGTGCTTGATTCTCCGGTGCTTTCAGTCGATACGGACGACATGACCACGTCTTCGGCCACGGTGTCCTGGGCTTCCGTGGAACACGCTTCCGGTTATGCGGTCAAGGTGCTTTTCAATGATCTTGCCGTCTTTTCTGACTCTCTTGACGCCGCCGCAGTTTCTTGGACGGCTTCAAATCTTCAGCCGGGCACCGAGTATGAGTTTTCCGTGACCGCTCTCGGTGACGGCATCGATTACGCCGATTCCGCTGCGGCAATGGTCGAGTTCACTACCGTCGAAAATCTGTCGGCTCCGGATTGGACTGTCAATCCCGTTTCTCCCGAATTCGAGGCCGGCAAGGCCGGATCGTTCACGGTTTCCGCCGTTCTCGGAACCGACGATCTGACGTCCGACGTCTCCCTTTCGGTTTCTCCTTCTCCAGTTTCAGCGCCCGTGCTTTCCAATGGTTCCGTTTCGTGGGCCCCCGCCTGGGAGGACGCCGGAAAAACCTACTCTTTCACCTTCAGCGTGAACGTCGGTGGCACGGATTACGAACATCTGGTACTCATTCCTCTCGATGCGTTGCCCACTGTTTCGCTCTCGGTTCTGCCCGCTTCCGTTGTCATAAACATCGGCGAACCCGCCGAAACCGCGCTTTCCGCCGTGGTCTCGGATTCCCGCGATCCGCTCGCGCTCACAACGGTTTACTGCGGCAAAGATGATTTGACAGATTTTCTCGACGCCGAAACAGGCGCGTTCTCATGGACGCCTTCCGCCGTCGGAGAGTATGTGGTTTCATTCAGCGCCGCCGATGCTTATCCGCTCTCGGCTCCAGTTGAGTTCACGGTAACCGTGGTTGCTCCGCCGCTCGAAGCCGTTTGGCCGTCGGTTGATGAAATCACATCCGATTCCTTCTTACTTGAATGGGGCGGTCACGACCAGCTCCGCCTCGATCATTTCGCGCTCCGCGTCTGGTACGGCAGCTGCGACATGGGCAGTGAAACGACAGACAAGGAAACATTTTACGAGTGGTACGACAACTACATGATGAAATCCTCGGCTTATTTTCCGCAGGGCTGGACGTACAGTGGCACGGGCCGCTACTCAAAGGCGAACACTCCGCTCCAACTTGCATCGAACGGCATGCATGTGATCACCAAGAAATATCCGCGCCCGCTCACCGGATTTTCGTTCACTCTCGCCAACAATGCCGCCCGCAGCACTTCAACCAACAATTTCGAGGTCTATGCCAGCAAGGGCGGTGTGGAAGACGACGATTGGACGCTTATTCCGAACGATCAGTGCGGTCCCGCCGGCGTCAAGACTTTCGCCTTCAATGCCGCCGACGGCTACCGTCGCGTGAAAGTGGCGCTGAAACTGCCCAGCTGCAACATCGGCATCGGTTCTTTCTCTGCGACTTATGAAGGCGCGGGTACGCATTTTGTCGTCGGGTCAAAGGACGAGCCGGTCGTGCTTGACAAAGAGACGGCGTCGTACACGCTTGAAAATCTTGAACCCGGACGCGAATATTTTGTTCAGCTCGTCACGTGCGGCACCGAGGGCGAGGAGAAAAAGCTTTTCGCAGGAACCGGCACCCACGAGTTCTACACCCGTGTGATGACCGCCCCTGCCCCGGCTTCAGTCATAACCGTTTACTGATTTTCCGATTCAATAATTCACGAAGACATTTCCGTTTTTCACCTTCATAATTCTCACAATGAAAAACACACGTTCATTCACCGCCGCTTTTGCGCTTTCATTTGTCTTTTCGTTGTTTTGCATTCAAAACGTTTCTGCGAAAACGTTTTCATACACCGGCTGGAACACCGGCAATGCCGATGACACCGCGGCGTTGATTTCAGAATTGCAGAACGAAGGGTGGACTTTTTCGGGCACCGCCATCTCGACGACGGGTTCCGATAAATCCGCGCCGGGAATCAAGACAAATGCCGCTTACATTCAGACACCGGTGTTTTCCGGCGCCATCACCAACATAGTGTGGAACGGGCGCGCCACAAGCTCGGGCGCGATTGTCATCACACCAGTTTCTGGTTCTGCGGAAACTTTTTCGCCTGGCAACGGTAAAAGCTCCTGCATATTGGATTACGATCCCGCCGATGCCGTTAAACAGGTTAGAATGACGAGATCCGGCGGCGGACAGGTCTATTTCTATTCTTTTACGATAAACACTCTCGATCCGCCGTATCCGACTCCGACTCCGTCCGCCGTCGCAACGGTCCTTCCGCAAGTATGCGTTTCGTGGCCTTCCGTCGGTGCTTCGAATTATTCGCTCGCCGTCTCGAACGCCAATGAACAGATCGTCTGCGTTTCCGGCGGCAGTTCTGTTTTCGCCGAATCCGCCGGCGTGTTTTCTTATGTGTTCAATATTCCGAAAGCCGACGCCGAATATGATATCTACGTGAAGGCTTTGGCCGGCGGAACCGGCGACGATGCCCGCGGCGATTCGGAATGCGGCCATTACACTCTTTCAATCGCAGCCGCGCCGTCGCTGCAGGCGCCGTCGCTGTCCGTTGATACCGATGCTTTGACCACGTCTTCGGCTACGGTGTCCTGGCCTTCCGTGGAACATGCTTCCGGATACGCGGTCGAGGTGCTTCTCAATGATCTTACCGTCTTTTCGGAGTCACTTGACGCCACCGCCGTTTCTTGGACGGTTTCAAATCTCCAGCCCGGCACCGAGTATGAATTTTCCGTGACAGCGCTCGGCGACGGCATCGATTACGCCGATTCCGCTGCGGCGACGGTCGAGTTCACCACGGTTGAAGACCTGTCGGCTCCGGACTGGACGATCGATCCGGATTCTCCTGAATTCGAGGCCGGCAAGGCCGGATCGTTCACGGTTTCCGCCGTTCTCGGAACCGACGATCTGACGTCCGACGTCTCACTTTCAGTCTCTCCGTCTCCCGTTTCCGCTCCCGTGCTTTCCGAGGGTTCCGTTTCGTGGACCCCCGCCTGGGAGGACGCCGGAAAAACCTACTCTTTCACCTTCAGCGTGAATGTCGGCGGCACGGATTACGAACATCTGGTGCTCATTCCGCTCGAGGCGTTGCCCACGGTTTCGCTTTCGATTCTGCCCGCTTCCATAGGCATCAACATCGGCGAATCCGCCGAAACCGCGCTTTCCGCCGTGGCCTCGGATTCCCGCGATCCGCTCGCGCTCACCGCAGTGTCATGCGACGAAGACGATTTGACCGATTTTCTCGACGCCGAAACCGGCGCGTTCTCGTGGACGCCTTCCGCCGTCGGAGAGTATGCGGTCTCGTTCAGCGCCGCCGACGCCTATCCGCTTTCTGACCCCGCCGTTTTCGCCGTCACCGTTACCAATGGCGCGCCTGCGCTCGCCGTGACTTCAACCAACGGCGTCGCCGTTTCGACGGTCATCGAATCCGCCGTCGCTTCGGCATCCAAAACATTTGAAATCGTAGTGACCGCGAACGATGTTTTCGAGGCGCCCGAACTTTCGGTCACGCCGGCGTTCGCCGACGGCTTCACGGTTTCGACCGACGGGACCAAGACGACCGGCACTCTCACCTGGACTTTTGAAAAGGCGGACGAGGTGGTGGACCTCGTTTTCACGGCAACCGACTCCCGCGACCCGTCCCTCACCGCGAGTCAGACCGTCACGGTCACCGTGGTGGCTCCGCCGCTTGAATCCGTCTGGCCGTCGGTCGATGAAATCGCGTCCAATTCCTTCCTGCTCGAATGGGACGGTCAGGATCAGCCCCGCCTCGATCATTTCAAACTCCGCGTCTGGTACGGCAGCTGCGACATGGGCAGCGAAACGACAGACAAGGAATATTTCCGCGAGTGGTATGACAACTACACGAAGAAAAACGACTCGCACTTCCCGCAGGACTGGACGTACAGCGGCACCGGCCGCTACTCCAAACCAAACACACCGCTCAAACTTGAATCGAACGGCATGTATGTGATCACCAAAAAATATCCGCGCCCGCTCACCGGATTTTCGTTCACTCTCGCCAACAATGCCGCCCGCAGCACTTCAACCAACAGTTTCGAGATCTATGCCAGCAAAGGCGGCGTGGAAAACGACGATTGGACGCTTATTCCGAACGATCAGTGCGGTCCCGCCGGCGTCAAGACTTTCGCCTTCAATGCCGCCGACGGCTACCGTCGCGTGAAAGTGGCGCTGAAACTGCCCAGCTGCAACATCGGCATCGGTTCGTTCTCGGCGACTTACGAAGGCGCCGGCACTCACTTTATCGTCGGCACGAAGGATGAAGCGGAAATTCTCGACAAAGAGACGGTTTCCCGCTACATCAGCGGCGTCGGCTCCGACCGCGAATACTTCGTCCAACTCGTCACTTGCGGCACATCCGGCGAAGAAATGAAGAACTATTACGGCAGCGCCAATTACGAATTCTACACACGCGTTCACACCCTGCCGCAGAATCCCGCGACAGTGATGCTGTTCAAATGACATTTGCCTCGTGCTTCTGCATGGATGCGCCATGCGGAAGCATGTGCGGGCTGCATTCGCAAAGTTTTTTAAGCTCGATTGAAAAAACGCCGGCCCCGTCTTTGATGGGGCCGGCGTTGAATTTCATTTGCGGCGGCGTTGCGCCGCCGCAGGAGTTACGCGCGGAAGAACGCGCGGTATGCGCACATGGTGCCGTGGCAGTCGACCTTTGAAACAATTTCCCACGGGGCGTGCATGTCAAGCATCGGCGTGCCGAGATCGATCACGTCCATGCCGAAACGCGCCATGTATTTCGCGATGGTTCCGCCGCCGCCTTTTTCGGCGCGGCCGAGCTCGCCCATCTGCCATGCAACGCCTTCGTCGTCGAGAGTTTTGCGTATGAACGCGATGAACTCCGCGCGGGCGTCGGATGCATCGCCTTTGGTCGGGCCGCCGGTGTATTTGATCGCGCACGGACCTCCGCCCAGTTTCGCGGAATTGCCTTCGGAATCCGCGTCCGGGAAGTGGGGATCCGAGGCGGCGCAGACGTCTGCCGAGAGCATCTGAGAAGCCTCGAGCGCGCGGCGCACCGCGATGTCTCCGGCTTTCGCGTCCTGACGCGAAATCAGTTCGGCGACGGTGTTTTCGAAGAAAGACGACTGCATGCCGCTGGCGCCCATGGAACCGATTTCCTCTTTATCGCAAAGCAGCACCATCGCCGTGCGCTTCGGAGGAGTCTTTTCTCCGGCGACGGAGAGCAACGCGTCGAAACCCGCGTACGCGCAGACCCGGTCGTCGTGGCCGTAACCGGCTATCATCGAACGGTCGAAGCCCATTTCGCGAGGCGCGCCGGCCGGAACTATTTCGAGTTCGGCGCTGAGGAAGTCGGCCTCTTCGATTCCGTATTTCGCCTTGAGCATGGCGAGCGCGTTTTCTTTCGCGCCCTTTTTGCCGTCGGGCATGCCGACGAGGACGTCCAGACCTTCGGCGGGAAAGGCGTCGTTGAGTTTTTTATCGGCTTGATCGCGTCCGAAATGGGGCAGAATGTCGCTGATCATGAGAATCGGATCGGACGGATCTTCGCCGATGTCGATTTTCACCGTTTTGCCGTTTTTGAGAACGACGACGCCATGCAGCGCAAGGGGCAGCGTGACCCACTGGAATTTTTTGATGCCGCCGTAGATGTGCGTGTCGAGGTACATCAACCCGCCCTTTTCAAGCAACGGCTTGGGTTTGAGGTCGAGTCGCGGGGCGTCGGTATGGCCGCCCACGATGCGGAGACCGGACGCCACCGGGTCGGAACCGATGACGACTGCCGCGAGAGTTTTGCCGTGATAACCGCGGTAAACTCTGTCGCCCGGTTTGAGCGTTTTCCGCTCTGAAAGAGGTTTGAATCCGTTTTTCTCGAGAAGCTCGATCGCGGCGTCGTAAGCGAGGCGCTCGGTTTTCGCGCGGCCGAGAAATTCCATGTAGCGTTTTGCGTATGCTTCGATTTCTTTCATTGCGTATGAAACGAATGTTGTTTTACGTTGGTCGTGAGTATACCACAACGCGGATTTCGGGTTACAGAAGATTTCCGTATCCGTGCATGATTCCGCGGTATCCGTTCGCGCCTTTTTCGCGCGGGATCGAATACACCGGCACGGTGTAAACATGCTCTTCGCGCAGCACTATCCCGATTCCGGCGAGGTAGCAGATCCAGTTGTTTTTTCCGCCGTCGATGAAGTTCAGATCGAGCCGCGAGTCGGCGCACCAGGACGACAGCGGAACCAACAGAAAATCATGCGAGATGAAAATTCCCATCTTTTTGGATCCGAGCGCCGCCGTCAGTCCGTTGATTATTCTCCGCGCCACGGTGTCTTTGTCGTTGAATTGAGCCCGTTCGCCATCGGTGAGTTCGCCGAAGCGGCAGGAATACTTCGAAATCAACGGCCAGCTGAAGCTTTTTGAAAATTGCAGACCGTCAAGGACGTCCGCGTGGCTGGTGTCTATGCTTTCGATCGAGCCGTAATCCGTGTCTCCGCGACCTATGGCGATGTTCTGCGCGGTCTGTCTGGTTCTGACCACGTCGGTCGAGGAATAAATGACGTCGTTCGGAGGCGTGCGGCCGCCTCGCAGCGCTTCTCCGGTCGCACGCGCGTATGCGACGCCGTTCTCGGTCAGCGGCGCCGTGCGCCCGGTGTCGACCGGACGTTCGGAATGGCGCAACAGGAAAATCACCCTGTCGTTCTTTTCGAGAGATCCGTAAACGTCGCCTATGTAATTGAATTCGGACAGCCCGAATCCCGGAAGTTTTTCCGGTCCGCGCGAAGGTTCACCCATGCAGTCACTCCACTTTCATTTCCTCGGCCGATGGCAACGCCGGCAACGGAGCGTGCGGTTCGTTTTGATACCAGTAGGCGACGGCGGAGACGTCCTCCTCAAGCGGCAGATAACGGTTGTTGTCGGTCCAGCCGAGCGTCTGCACGGTGACTTTGATGTCGGTGTTGAACCAAACCGGATCCTGAATGTGGAATCTGTACAGCGCGTGGCGCGTGCCGGGTTCGGTCGAACCTCCGGCTATGTATCCCGAACACGGGGTGCAAAACGTCCGGTCCATGAAACCCCAGGCGCCGCAGATGTAATCTTCCGTCCCGGTTCCGCAGATGGACGGAAACTCAGTGTCGCCGTCGATGAACATTTTCACTTCGCCTTCGCCCCACCAGCCGGGACGGCTTTGGCGCCAGGAAAGAAAACATCCAGCGAACGATCCGCGGCCTTTGATGCCGTCGGCGATAACGAAGTCGTCTCCGTATTTCACCGGGTTCGTCCGCCTGAACGACGCATGGAAATAACACGCGTCGGCCGCAACCGGTTCCTCCGTGTAATTGATCGTGTAGAAAAACACGATTTCGTCGTCGCACCGGTTTTCGACCGTGATTTTCGCGTGTTTTTTGAACGGCATCAGCCAATAGCTGTTGAGAGCGTTGTCCGGATTCACGCAGACGGGCATCGATTTCATGTCCGCGTAGCAGTTCGGTGCGCTGCACATGAAATCTCCGAGCGGCGTTTCGACGCTTGGCGAAGATTCTCCGTCCCAGTAAATGCGGAGAATCAGATTTCTCACGTGTTTTTTGTCGAACGTCATCCACATGTGCCGGATGATCCCCGGACCTTCGGCGTCAAGCAATGTGGCGTCGTCGTGCCCTGGAATTTGCAGACACGGGCGTACTTTCCATTTTCGGCCAAGTTCGCGGCTGGGTCCTTGTTCGGGTCGGCTCGGTGGCTGCCCGATGGAAATCACGTCCTCCTGCACCGGATGTTCGGCGTCAGGATACGCCATGCCTCCCATTCCTTTGCGTCCGTAGACGTTTTCCGCCGAAACTGAAACCGATCGTCCCGCCGGAGGTTGAATCAACGATTCGAGAGGATTGAACATGTTTGCGTCTCCTTTGAACTGGTTGATTTTTCGAGAGTCCGCCGTTCGCGCGGTCATTCGACGTCTTCTTCCGGTATTTCGATGTCGGGCTGCGATTCGGGAACATCGCGCGGAAAGTCGGGTTCCGGGTCGAGCTGAGCCGTCGCGTCAGGATCTTCCGTCACGATATCCACCGGCGGCAGAAATTCGGGCGCAGGGAAAAACACAGTCTTCAGCAGAACCGCGACGATCGCGGCCACGACGGCGGCGGTCACGCAGAATGCCGCCGTTCTGTGGTGCAGATAAACCGTGGCCCAGAACGGGTGACGCATGAAACGCACGACGCGGCGCGTCTGTTCCGCCGAAAAGCCTCTGCTTACGACCGCCGCGGGATCGTTGGCTTTCAGAAACTCTTCGGTTGCCCGGAATTCGTTTTCGTCTTTTTCCGAGTTCATCTTTCCTCCCCGATTATTCGCGCGAGTTTTTTCATCGCGTTGTGCAGGACGAAACCGACGTTGCCGACCGTGAGCCCCGTGGCTTCGGCGATTTCCTTGTAGGATTTTTCATCGTAGACTTTCAGCGTCACCAGTTCGCGTTCGCGAGGTGAGAGCGACGCGAGCGCTTCCGCCGCGCGTTGCGCGCGTTCCGGCAGAGCGGAATTCATTCCTGTTCCGGAAAACGCCGTCGTCGACGTTTCTTCGTTCCGTTCGTTCGCCTGCCGGCGGTGCAACGCTTCGATGCGTTCGCGTCTGCGCAACTCGTCGAGCGCCAGATTTCGCGTGACCGCACGCAGAAAAAGGGTCATCGCCGCGGACGGTTCGAATTCGCCCTTCCATTTCAGCGACAGTTTGATGAACGCGTCCTGCACGATGTCTTCGGCGCATTCCGTGTCGCACAGAATGCGGACCGCATCGGCGAGCAACAGCTTGTCGTACGCCGCCACGATCCGGCCGAAGGCCGCGTCCCTGTCTCGTCCGGCCGTCACGTCAGAAATTTCATTTTTTCGGCTCTTCGCGGATGATGACGGGAGTTCCCCACAGCCTTGTCAGGCCGATGACGCGGCACGTTCCTTCGAGAAACGCCGAAAGCGCGCGGCATTTGAGCGCGCGATGAATCACCATCGGCAGGAAGAACTGCGCGTATCGGCGCGTTTCAGCGTAGCCGGCGGCGTCGAACGCTTCGCGCACCCGCCTGTGCTTGAAAAGCGTCCACGTGCGTGTGTTCTTTTCGTATTTCTTTTTCGCTTCGAAAAGCGCGGGCGCGATGGCGTTGAGCGACTGCGACGTCGGGTAATCCGTGATGACGGGACCGCGCGACACGCGGCACATTTCTTTCACGAGCTGCGGCCAGACCGAGCAGTGCGTGAGCATGCGCACCGCCACCACCGCGTCGAAACTTTTGTCGGGATAAGGCAGAGCGACGACGTTGCCGACGTCGAATTTGCACGCGCCGGAATCCACGATTTCCGAAATGCGGTGACGGCAGCTTTCGGCCGATCCTATTACCGTGACTTTGTATCCGTCGCGGCACAGCGGAATCGCAAGTTGGCCGTGGCCGCCGCCCACGTCGAGCACCGTGGCGCCCGGCGCCGCCTTTTCACGCAGAAGTGACAACACGCCGCGTTCCTGCACTTCGAGCATCCATGCGCCGGTCGCGCCTTTGAAGCGGGTGGCGTAATCGTCGTTCGAAGTTTCAATGTCGGCCGTCTCCGGAAACGGAGTTTTTTCTTTTTCGGTGTTTTCCATGTCTGTCGAAATTGATTGTCTTCTCCGCAATTCTAACCGACAAAAGCAAATCAAACAACGTCCGGTCCCGGGCTCAACGTCCGTCGTCGGCTTCAGATAGCACTTTCACTTTAAGCATGACGAGTTTCTCGAAATCGTCATTGAAGCCGGTGTACGTTACGAATTCCGGTCGCACGAGTTTCAACGGTTTGCCGTTGATCGACACGGTGGCTTCGCGGTTGGTCACGGCCGTCAGGATTCCGTCGTGTCCGATCGGATTCATGAACGGTTTGTTTCCGCGGCACCAATGGATTTCGGGATCCGATGCGTTTTCAGGATGGATTTTCGTCCGGAGTTTCAACGATTCGCCCTCTTCGAGCGATATTTCGTAAACGCCGTCCGACAGACGCGTGCATTCTTCGTTCGTGATTTCGGCGCGTTCGATTTTCACGTGTTCCGCTTTTTCGGCATCTATCTCTTTCTGCCGTTTGTAATTTTCCGGGACTTTGCATGCCTGAAGCAGGCCCCAGCCGTATTCGCGTGTGCGCCCCGGAGCGAGTTTCACGGCCGACGCTTTGAATATTTCGTAAATCTCATCCTGCGTGAGCGAAGGTTCCTGCTGCAGCAGCAGCGCTGCGAGAGCTGTCGCCATCGGCGCGGCGAAAGACGTTCCGGAAACGTTTCCGATTTTTCCTGATGAGTTCAAGCACGCGGGAACGTCCGTGCCGAACGTGCAGAAATCCTTGCGCGGACTGTCCGTGAATTCTCCAGGTTTCAGTTCGCGCGTCAGACCGCCGATGCAGATCGGGACGGCGGTGTCCTGCGGACAATACGGCAGTTCGTTGAGGTTGTTGTTGCCCATGCCGGTGATGAAGATCGCTCCGGTTTTTTCTTTGATTTCTTTTATCGTTTCGTCGAGTTGCGCGCGCTGTTCGTCCGAATACAGTCCCGGCGCGTAGCCGAAGCTCATGTTGATCACCCGGCAACCGTTCGTCGCGCACCGCCACAGTCCCGCAATCGTGAGCGGAATGTCTTTTTTCAAATCGCCGGTCCGCGTATCGACGGACATCAGTTCGCAGTCCGGTGCGATGCCGAGCTCCTTCGAGTTGATGATCGAAACGACGGACCGCAGATGATCGCCTGAATCCACCACGCCCACGCGCACGCCTTCGCCGGTGATGCCCTGTGCGTGCATTTCCGGAACATTGAGCAGTTCGTGGTAGAACGGAATCCCGGAGGCGGAAAACGTCGCGACCGAGGCGCAGATCATCGCTGAAAACAATCGTTTCATGGCGATGATTATACTGTTTACTTGACCGGGACAAGCCAATATACTTTCACTTCATGAAAATTTACATTGATTTCGACGACGTGCTCGCGCGCACGATGGACGGCTTGTTGAAAATCCTCAAAGAGCTTACCGGAAAAGTTTTGACCGAGGACTCCGTGAAAGATTTCAATCTGCACGTGTCGTTCGGTCTTTCCGACGATGAATATTCCGAGTTCATGCGCCGTGCGCATCTGCCGGAATCGATAATGTCGTATCTTCCGATGGACGGCGCCGTCGAAACCATCCGCGGATGGAAGGACTCCGGCCACGAACCGGTGATCGTCACCGGACGCCCTTCGTACGCATACGACGCTTCGCGCGCGTGGCTTGAAAAATACGGATTGTCGGACGTGGAACTCGTGCTTGTCGACAAATACGGCCGTCCGGACTCCGCGGTCGCAACGCCGAACGCGCCGCGCGCCGTGCCGTTCGCGGAACTCTCCGAACGACACTTCGATCTTGCCATCGACGACGGCACTCCCGCGCTTGAATTGATCGAGAAATACAAACTGTGTCCGTACATGGTGTACGACAGGCCGTGGAACAGATCGTGGAAGGGCGACGCTCCGAGGGCCGCGAATTGGAGCGAAGTCCGCCGCATTGCCGCCGGCTTTCGGTGAGTTTTCAACTGCAAGGCCGTTTCAAACGCAGCCTGGTCCGCATTTGCGGGTTGTTCAAGTTTCGATCGGATCGCCGCAGAAGTCCTTGCGGCCGCAATCTTTGCAGAAATCGCCGCGCCAGACGGCGTCGAATTGCTCTTCGAGCGGCTTGATGAGCGAAGCGTCGTCCGTGAGAATCCCATTTTCGAAGTTGCGCTTGCGTTCCGATTTCGCGCCCATGCCTGCGCCGGTCAAGTTCGCACTGCCGAACCAGGCGGACGTTCCGTCTATGATAACGCACTTGAAATGGACGCGCGGACACAGCACCCGCTCCATCTGCGAAAAGAGCAGAGGACAGCGGTCGAAATCCTCGCGGAAGTTCGGCCCCGGTTCCTTCGCATGGATCAGCCGGATTTCCACACCCTTCCCGATCAATGTCGCCAGCACCTTCAGAAACGGCACCGGAGACTTGCCCTCCGCAACCGCACTGCGCGAAGGAGGTTCCACATACATGTCCTTGATGTCTGCGGTGGCAATCCAAAGCCGTTTCTTTGCACGCGGCACGCTGTCGCGTATCACCTGCTCGTAAATTTCCCGATTTGAAACGAACTTGGTCATGCAATTTGAAATTTCAATTTAAGATTAACATCAGCCGAATCCATCGACCGGATTCCGCCCGAACACGGAAAAACCAACCGCGCACGGCGACTCCAAGCCAATCACACCGGCAGCGACCGTCCAAGCGGGGTTCGGGGTGCAACCCCGGTAGATGTCCATATCCGGCATGGAAATCACGGACGTTGCGGCGCGCTCGCGGTTTCGAGAGTTTTGACGGCTTTGAATCCGCCGAAGACGCACAGACGTCCTGGGCGGATGTTCCGCACGGTTTTCACCGGCTTGTTTTCGCGGTCGAGAAAAACGGCATCGATCGAGAACTTCATGAAACACGTATGGATTGCGTTGCAGTTTTCAATGAGAAGACCTTCGCCATTCGGCAGCGATTCCACACCGAGCAGCCCGCGCGTGCGTTCGCGGAACGACCGCGCCACGCGCGCATGCACGCCGAGGATGTCGATGTATTCCGGTTCGCGCCGCGTCTTCATTTTTCCGCCGCTCCGCTCCGCTGCCGCAGCACTTCGTCGAGCACGCGCATCGCGCTGTCGGCGTCCGTTATCGCGCCGTCGAGCTGTCGTTCGTAACAGAGTGAAATGATTTCGCCGAAATCTTTTCCCGGCTTCATGCCGCGCGCGATGAGATCGCGGCCCTGCACGAACGGTTTGGGCGGGGCTTTGTCGATTGCGAGATCGGCGATTTTCGCGCGGAAGGCGCGCACTATCGCGAGCGATTTTTCTCCGGCGAGCGTGGCTCTGACGTCGCACTCCACGACATCCGCGAGCAGATCGAGACGGCGGGCTTCGACCGCAAGGCGGCGGTACGCGCGGTCGCCGGCGCCCTGCAGCACGAGCGGCACCGGACGCATGTGCGACGAGACGAGGCGGCATACGTCTTCCGCAAGCGTCGGGCGATTCCAGATCCGCATCAGAAAAGCGCGCGCGATCGGCGTGCCGACCGTTTCGTGACAGTACGCGGTGAGATGTCCGTGCGGTCCCATGGCCGTCGTTTTAGGTTTTCCGAAATCGTGGCAGAGTGCGGACAGCGCCACGACGAGGTCGTCGTCCGTTCCGTGCGGCGATTTGCGGCGCAGTTCCGCGGCGGCGTCGACCGCGCGGCACGTGTGGCCCCACACGTCGCCCTCGGGATGGAACTCTTCGTATTGTTCGCAACCGATGAGGGCGGCGAGTTCCGGATAGAACTTCACCCAGCTGCAATCGCGCAGGAAGCCGAGGCCGCGCGACGGCGTTTCTCCCTGCAACAGGAGTTTTTCCCATTCGGCGGCGATGCGTTCGCGCGCAAGCGCGTCCTGCGTCATCGTCGCGCACAGCGCCACGGTTTCCGGAGCCGGAGTCAGCGGAAACCGCGCGAGAAACTGCATCGCGCGCAGCACGCGCAGCGGATCTTCGGAGAAGTGTCCGCTCACGTGGCGCAGCACGCCGCGGCGAAGATCGTCGATGCCGTGCCACGGATCGATCGTTTCGTCGGTGAGAGGATCGCGCAGGATCGCGTTTATCGTGAAATCCCTGCGCGAAGCGGCGTCCGCGATCGAGAGCAACGGATCCGCGGCGATTGAGAAATCGCGGTGGCCGGAGCCGAGCCGGTTTTCGCGCCGCGGGAGCGCGACGTCGATAGGCAGATGTTTTATTTTCAGCACGCCGAACGACGCACCGACGCTGTCGAGCGCCCAGCGTGAAGAAAGCAGTGCGACGAGCCGATCGGGTTTGTTGCCGTAGACTTCGACGTCGAAGTCGTGGACTTCGCGGCCGAGAAGAGCGTCACGCACGCACCCGCCGACGAGCAGCGCGCGTCCGCCCGCGTCGCGCACGCAACGCGCGATCCGCTTGACTTCATCCATCGCGTTCATTTCGACGCGAGGCCCTCCAGCACTTCTCCGGCGAGAAAAAGCGAACCGCAGACAAGCACCGGGCGGCCGGCGGCTTTTGCGTCGGCGCGGGCTGCGGCGATGCCGTCGGCGATGCAACCGCATGCGACCGCTTCGCGGATCCCCGATCCGCGGACCAGCGCCGCGAGTTTTTCCGGAGACAGACCGCGCGGATTTTTCATCGGAACGGTCCACGCCTTTGCGACCACCTGGGAAAGAATGCGCAGAAATTCCGCCGGGGCCTTGTCGGCGCATTGTCCGAGCACGAGGCGCACGCCGCTTTTCACGCCTATCGCCTTGAGGGATTCCACCAGTGCGCGGGCGGCGTCCGGATTGTGTCCTCCGTCGAGGATGACGAGCGGATCGTCTTCCAGTTTCTGAAAACGCGCGGGCCATACGACGCTTCCGAGCGCGCGGGCCGACGCCTTTGCGTCCAGCCGCGCTCCCAGTCTTGAAAGAAATTCTTCGGCGGCCGTGACGGCCGTGGCGACGTTTTCAAGTTGATACGATGCTCCGAACGGAAGTTTCGCTTTGAACGCCGCATTTTCGGTTTCGACGCCGATGGTCTGGACGAATCCGTCGTTTTTGCCGGATCGCGTGACGGAGCATGAAACGGCGGCGGGGACGGCGCGGGTTCCCAGTTCGGCGGCGCGCGCCTTGATGACCGCAGCGGCTTCATCCGGCATTGCCGCAAAGACGACGGGCGCGTCCGGCGTCATGATTCCGGCTTTTTCCGCCGCGATTTTTTCGAGCGTGTCGCCGAGGTACTGCATATGGTCGAGCCCTATGCGCGTGATGACCGCGAGCGCCGCCGGGAACGCCGTGGTGGCGTCGAGACGGCCGCCCATTCCCGTTTCGACGACCGCGACCTTCACGTCGTTTTCCCGGAACCACAGCGCGCAAAGCGCGGTGGCGATTTCGAAAAACGTCGCGGCCTGTCCGCCTGCGGCCTCGAGTTTTCCCGCGGCGGCGAGAACTTCGCCGAGCAGACGCTCCATTTCATCGTCGGCGATTTCTCGATCGTCGATCCGGAAACGCTCGTTGAACTTTATCAGATGAGGGGACGTGTAAACGCCGACGTTCCGGATCCCGTGTTCGCGCAGGAGCGCGGCGATCATGTTGGTCGTCGAGCCTTTTCCGTTGGTTCCGGCGACGTGTATCGAGGCGAACGAAGTCTGCGGATCGCCGAGTTCGCGCAGAAGCGCGGTGATCGTGTCGAGTCCGGGCTTTATGCCGAAAGCGCGGCGTTCGTAAAGGGAATCGAGATTCATGTCGGCGACTTGTGCAAATTGAGGTGAATCGAATTTAACCGTTTTGCGGCCGCGTTTTTCAGGACGGATTGCGCTTCGTGTTTTCCGAAAAGAAAAACCGCACGGTGCGGCGACGCTCCGTGCGGTTTCTTGATTGCGTCGAATTGATCAGCCGTTGCGACCGCGGATGCGACCCGAGGAGAGGAATCCGTCGTACGAGTTCATGGCGAGGTAGCCCTCGATCTGACGCATCGTGTCGAGCGCGACGCCGACGATGATGAGAAGCGAAGTGCCGCCGAAGAACGAAGCGATGCTCTGCGGAATGCGGCCTTCTTTCGTGAGAAGGCAGGGAAGAATCGCGATGATGATGAGCCCCACGCAACCGATGAACGTGACGCGCGTCATCGTCAGATCGAGAAACTCGGCGGTCGGCAGGCCCGGGCGGATGCCGGGGATGTAGCCGTTGGAGCTCTTGAGATCGTCGGCGATGCGCACGGCGTTGAACTGGGTGGCGACCCAGAAGAACGAGAAGAAGACGATCAGAATCGCGTAAGTGATCAGATAGGACGCCGAGGGGGCGGAGTAGCCGCGCTGGAGAGCGAGACCGAACTCGCGCAGCCACGAGAGCCAGGTGATTTGGTCGCTGATGTGGCCGAAGAGCCAGCCGACGACGCCGAGAATCGGGCCGGCGAAGATGATCGGCATGACGCCGGCGTAGTTCACGCGCAGCGGCATGTAGGTGCTGCGGCCGCCCGCGACCGTGCGGCCGCCGGTTGCGCCGCGCGCGGTGTGTATCGGAACCTTGCGGACGCCGTCCGTGAGCAGAATCGTGCCGGCGAACACCGCGAACGCGAGGAGCAGCAGGAACACGAGCGTGAAGATGTTGAATTCAGCGGGCTGACCGCCGTGGGACACGAATTTCTGGGCGGTTTCGAACAACGCGCCGGGAAGACGGGCGCAGATGTTGACCATGATGATGATCGACATGCCGTTGCCGATGCCGCGCTCGGTCATCTGTTCGCCGAGCCACATGATGAGCATCGTGGCGGACGTCATCGCGATGACGGTGAGAATTTCGAACCCGAATCCGCCGAACGGAACGAGGGGCTGCGAGCTCATGCCCATGCTCTGGGCGCTTTCGAGCCAGCGAGCGATCATGAACGACTGACCGGCGCAGAGCGCGAGCGTGAGGTAGCGCGTGGTCTGAGTGAGCTTCTGGCGGCCGACGTCGCCTTCGCGCGCCATCTTTTCGAGCGACGGAATGATCGCCGTCATCAACTGGATGATGATGCTGGCGTTGATGTACGGCCAGATCGAGAGCGTACCGACCGCGCAACGCGCGAGCGCACCGCCGGTGAAGAGGTCGAACATACCCATGAGACCGCCGGCCGCGTTGGCGTTGTTTTCGATCATCGCCGTCATGGCAGAGGCGTTGACGCCCGGAGTGGGAACCACCGCCACGAGGCGGCAGATGAAAATCAAACCGAGGGTGAAGAGAATGCGGGTGCGGAGCTCTGGAATCTTCCAGATGTTACGGAATGCGGACATGGTGATAACCTGTTGTCTTGTGAAAAACGGCGCGCATTCTAACAAAACCGCCCGCAGAGTTCAATATATTGCTTTTCAGACCCGGTTTTCATAGAATAAGAGCCGTTTTTGGATGCATTGCCGTTTCTTTTCCCGCGAAAAGAGCCTCAATTGCGTCTTCTCTTGTTTTGCCGCAAGGCACCGAAGTCAACCTAATTCAGAACAACAGGCGTTCAATGAAAAACAACGATCTTGACACTATTCTCCGCACTTTGGAGGCTGAACGCGGCATCGGCCGCGAGGCGATGCTCGCGACCATCGAAAACGCCATGGCCGCGGCTGCGCGCAAGAGCGCCCTCACTTCCGGGGACGTGCGCGTCAGAATAGACCGCGCCACGCTTGAAATCAGCGCGTACCAGAACCGCATCGTCGACGACGAAGAAAAAGGCAACGGCTACATTTCGCTCGCGGACGCCCGCAAGGTGAATCCCGAGGCCGAGCTCGGCGACCAGATCGAGACGCCGGTCGATCCCCGCGTGTTCGGCCGCATCGCCGCGCAGACGGCCAAACAGGCCATCATGCAGGGCATCCACGAAAACGAGCGCGACGTCATGCAGAAGCGCTACGAGAAGCAGGTCGGGCGCATCGTGACGGCGACCGTGCGCCAGATTTCGCGCAAAGACACCATTTGCGAGATTTTCGGCGGCGGTGAGGCCATTCTCAAGGGCCGCGACAAGATGAAAAACGACCGTTTCCGTCCCATGGACGAATTCCGCGCCGTCATCCGTCTCGTCGGCACCGAACAGGATCCGCGCCGTCTGGACGACGATGACAACGACGCTTCGGCCATTCAGAATTCGCGCGGCCGCCGCGTGAAGATGATCGACGAGCCGTCGAACAATCCCTGCATCAAACTTTCCCGCACAGATCCGAGCTTCGTGCGCGCGCTGTTCTTTGAACAGTCCGAAGAGCTCAAGAGCGGAGAGGTCGAAATAGTCGGCATTTCGCGCCATCCCGGCGTGCGCTGCAAGGTCGCCGTGCGTTCGCGCAACGCGCGCATCGACCCCGTCGGCGCCTGCGTCGGCCAGCGCGGTTCCCGCATCCGTCCCATCATCGCCGAGCTCGGCGGTGAAAAGATCGACATCGTGGTGTGGAGCGAAGACATCGAGCGTTACGCCGTCAACGCGCTCGCGCCGGCGACGGTCAGCCGCGTGGAAGTCGTCGAGGACAACCATCAGATCATCGCCTACGTCGAGCCGGACGGACTCACTCCGACGATCGGCAAGGCCGGCATCAACGCCCGTCTTGCGGGTGAACTCATCGGCTGGGACATTTCGATCCGCGAACTCGACGTCAACGGTGAAACCGAGGAAGAACGCCGCGCCAAGGACGAAGTTTTCCGCCGCGATTTCTCGAAAAAGGTCGAATCTCTGAGCGGCACGCTCGGTCTGTCCTTCGATGTCGCGACCGTGATCGCGAAACACGGTTTCCTGTCGCTGGCCGGAATCATGGAGCTCACCCGCGACGATTTCGTGGAGGAGATGACGACCTATCGGGAAGACGACGGCAAGGTCCCGTTCGGGACGTTGGCCGCCGAAGACGCCGCTGAAATCTGGAACGTCGCCAACAGCATCATTCTCGAATCGTCTTCTTCCGGAGATTCCGCCCCCGAGGCGTGATTTCCGGGTGTTTTCGGAAACGGGTTTCACGGCAACAACAGCATCGACACGGTACTACAATGAGATTTTTCGAATTAGCTTCATCCCTCAACACGACCGAGCGGGAATTGTTCCGCCAGGCCAAGCGCATGAACGTCCTCGTGGCGACCTCCGTTTCCGATGTCAACGAAAGCGAAGAAAAGAAACTTCGCGACGGTTTTCTGCCGCGTCTCGCGGCCGATGTG
>JAZUJQ010000277.1:0-2071 GCA_045642845.1 Kiritimatiellia bacterium | reverse complement strand
GAGAATCCGACGAACGACGTGGGCGAGGTTTTCGCCGCGTTCGGCCACATTCGGTCTTTGCGCGCGATCCCCGTGCTGCTGGAGCGCATTGACGACGGTGCCGACGCGGATCTGCGCGCTGGATTCGAGACGAACGGCGTGCCGTGGACGATCGGCGCGGAAACCAATTTTCCGGCGGTCAACGCGCTCCGCAGCATCGGCGTGCCGTACGACCTTTGGAGCAACGCCGTATCATCTGCGCAGGAGGGGACGCTCCGTTGCAAACTCTATCATTCGATCTCGAACGACGCCGCGCTGTCTAAAAACTGGTTCCCTGGCATTCCGCAAGGCGATCGGTGAGCCGATTTGAGTTTGCTTTCCAGCGGGAAAATTGGCAGGATACGCGACGTGCCTGACGATGCGGGAATGGTCCCGCGTCGCCACGGAAATTCACAATGAAAAAATCGATTGACACAACGTGCGTGCAGGGCGGCTGGCAACCGGAGAACGGCGGGCCGCGCCAGCTCCCTATCATTCAGTCCACGACTTTCAAATACGAGTCGAGCGACGCCATGGGCGCGCTTTTCGATCTCAAGGCCGAAGGATATTTCTATACCCGTCTGCAGAATCCGACGAACGATGCGGTCGCGCTCAAGATCTGCCAGATGGAAGGCGGCGTCGCGGCGCTGCTCACTTCGTCCGGACAGGCCGCCAATTTCTTCGCGGTGTTCAACATCGCGCAGGCGGGCGACCACGTGATTTCTTCCGCCGCGATCTACGGCGGCACGTCGAACCTCTTCACGGTGACGATGAAGAAGATGGGCATCGAATTCACGTTGCTCGATCCGGATTCGTCCGACGAAGAGATCTCCGCCGCGTTCCGTCCCAACACCAAGTGCGTGTTCGGCGAAACCATCGCCAACCCGGCGCTCACGGTGTTCGACATCGAACGCTGGGCCAAGGTCGCCCACGCGCACGGCGTGCCGCTCATCGTCGACAACACGTTCCCGACGCCGGTCAACTGCCGCCCGTTCGAATGGGGCGCGGACATCGTCACGCACGCGACGACGAAATACATGGACGGCCACGGCTCCATCGTCGGTGGCTGCATCGTCGACAGCGGCAATTTCGACTGGCTCGCCCACAAGGAGAAATTCCCGGGGCTCTGCGAGCCGGACGATTCCTACCACGGCATCGTCTACGCCGAGAAGTTCGGCAAAAAGGGCTACATCACCAAGTGCGTGGCCCAGCTCATGCGCGATCTCGGTTCGATTCCGGCTCCGATGAATTCGTATCTGCTCAACCTCGGGCTGGAATCGCTGCACGTCCGCATGCCGAAGCACTGCGCCAACGCGCTCGCCGTGGCGGAGTTCCTCGAGAAGCAGCCCGACGTGGAGTGGGTGAACTATCCGGGTCTGCCCGGAAACAAGTACCATGCGCTCGCGGAGAAATACATGCCCAACGGCACCTGCGGCGTGATTTCGTTCGGGCTCAAGGGCGGCCGCGAACGCGCGATCCGTTTCATGGACGCGCTCCGTTTCGTCGCCATCGAGACCCATGTCGCCGACGCGCGTTCGTGCGTTCTGCATCCCGCGTCCCACACGCACCGCCAGCTCTCCGACGAGCAGCTCGCCGCGGCCGGCATCCCGCTCGGCCTCGTGCGTCTTTCGTGCGGCATCGAAGACGCCGCGGACATCATCGCCGACCTCGAACAGGCCTTCAAGGCGTGACGGGTTCCACGGGTTCTCCGCTCGTCGTCGGACTCGACGTCAGCACCCAGAGCGTCAAAGCGCTCGCGCTGTCGTGCTCCGGGATAGAAGCCATCGCGTCCGTCTCGTTCGGCCGCGATCTGCCGGATTTCGGGGCGCCGGACGGTTTCGTTCCGGGCAACGATCCCGCGGTCCGCGCCGCCGATCCGCGAATGTGGATCGCCGGAATCGAGCTGGCGCTGCGCCGCCTCGGCGGGGAGGTCGATCTTTCCCGCGTGAAGTGCATCACCGGCGCCGCGCAACAGCACGGGCTGGTCTGCACGGACGCCGCCGGAGAACCGGTTTTTCCGCTTGCGCCGATCTGGATGGATTCGTCGACGTCC
>JAZUJQ010000276.1:0-1824 GCA_045642845.1 Kiritimatiellia bacterium | reverse complement strand
CCGGCCGCGCGGCGCGGAAACGCTGGAACGCGGGCAGGGCCATCACGAAATCCCCGAGCCAGTTCGGGCTGACTGTCAGAATGCGCTTCACGGTCTGATTGCGGAATTGCGGGTTCGGAATTTGAACGTCAAACTGATTCGAGAACGATGAGAGACTCGAAATGCGCGGTGCGCGGGAACATGTCGAAAAGCCGCGACGACACGCAGCGGTAGACACCCGACCCGATCAGCGATTTGAGATCGCGGGCGAGCGTGTCCGGAGCGCACGACACGTAAACGAGAGTGCGCACGGGATGCGCGGTCAACGCGGCGACGACGCGTTCGTCGACGCCAGCGCGCGGCGGATCGATCAGAGCCATCGCATCGCGGCCAGCGGTTTCGGAAAGAATGTGATTGGCCTTCGAACCGACGTCGCAGCACTCGAAACGGGCGCGGGCGTCGAGCGCGAAATGACGCGCGTTGCCGTCGGCCGCGCGGATCACTTCGCGCCCGGAATCGGCTCCGAACACGCGTTCCCCGCCGAGCTTCGCCGCGGAAAGACCGAACACGCCGACACCGCAGTAAAGGTCGATGAAACGCGCCGGGGCCAGTTCGCCGACGAGCGCGCCGACGGCGGAGACGAGCGCGCCGCCGACTTCTGAATTCATCTGCCAAAAACCGCGGACCGGGACGCGCATGCGCCCGAGAATCGGCGTGGATTCCGTGAGCGGCGGAAGAGAATCGCGCGTTTCGTTTTTACCCGGGCGGTTCACGTACACCGCCACGCCGTCGTGCTCCGTGTAACGCAGAACGACCTCAGAACCGATGCCGACGTAACGCCAGAACGCGGCGTCCAAGCGCATGGCGGCGAGTTCGTCGTCGATGGGTTCGACGGAAAGGGGGCAGCTCGGAACGTCGACGACCGTTTCGTTGTCGTCGCCGACGTATCCGAGAATGCGCTCGCCGGCCGCGTCGCGCGCGGAATGGAGAGAAGTCTTGTTGCGGTAGTGGAGCGATTTCGCGGAAACCACCGGGTCGAGCATTTTCGACGCGGCGTCCGCGATTCCGGCCTGCCGTTCGAGAAATTCGAGAAGCTGGGCGTTTTTCAGCTTAACCTCCGCCTCGTGCGTCATGTGGTCGTAAACGCACCCAGGGGTCTTGATCACGCCGCGGGGAGTCACGATGCGGCAATCCGGCGACGCGAGACGGTCCGGAGACGCGTCGATCACGCGCACGACGCGGGCGTTCCAGAAATTTTTGCGGCGGTCGGTGATCAGCGCCTCCACCTTTTCGCCCGGACACGTTTCCGGAATGAAACACACGACGGAACCGGCGTGCGCGATTCCCAGACCGCGGTAAGCCATGCGTTCCACGGTCAGTTCAAGCGTTTCGGGAGCGGATGCGTCCATGTCAAATTCTGCCGAAGCGGCGGTCGAGTTCGTTTTTCGAAGTGAAAATCATCGTCGGGCGTCCGGACGGCGTGGCGTAAGGCATCGCGCACGCGGCCAGCTCCATAAGCACCGGCATCAATTCGCGCTCGTCGAGCGGCTTGCGGGTGCGGACCGCGGCGGCGCTCGCCGCGGCGGCGACGAGTTCCTCACGCCAATGTTCGCGGCCCTTGCGCGGACCGGCGTCTTCGAGCGCGCGGATCGTTTCGTCGATTATTTTCCCGGCGTCGCCGCCGGAAAGCGCCTCGGGAAGCGAGCGCACGAGAAACGCGTCTTTGCCGAAATCCTCGATGTCAAAACCCATGCCGCGCATGACGGCGAGCGCCGCGCGCAGGCGTATCGCATCGAGCCGATCGAGTTCCAGCCTACGGGGCAGCAGCAGCGGGTGTCCGCTGAC
>JAZUJQ010000275.1:0-2646 GCA_045642845.1 Kiritimatiellia bacterium | reverse complement strand
TTGCCGTGGATGAGGATGTTTTTGTCGGTGTAGCCGATGTGGCGTGTTTCGGCGAAGAGTTTCCCGATCGTTTTCGTGTAGAACACGAGCGAACGCGGGGCGTTGGTGCGCGCTTCGGAGCCGGTGCGGAACGTTTCCGGCGAGAGGTCGTAGACGATGCGCTGCTTGCCGATCGCGGACGGGAAGTCGATCGCGCAGTCGACGCGCAGGCCGAATTCTCCGGGTTTGGCGGGAAGGAAGGCGAGGAAGTCGCCCCGGTCGCCGACGAAGGTGAGCGGTTCGCACACCGTGCAGAACGGGGCGGGTCCGTCCTTTTCCACCACGCCGTTCTTTTCGAGCGCTTCGTAGATGTCGAGATTGCCGCGGTCGAAGAGCGGAGGATCGCCGGAGGCCACGGAGACGGTGACGTCGTCGATTCCCATGCCGAGGCGGAACGCGATTATGTGTTCGACCATGCGCAGGTAGTTGTGCGGATTGCCGGAGCGCAGGACTATGTTGCGCGCGGTCGTCCAGACCGATCGCACGGACACCGGGATCGGAAACTGCGCCGGCATGTCGGTGCGGTCGATCCACCAGCCTTCGTCGGGCGACGGCGAGAACGTGAGAGTCGAACGTTCGCGGCCTTCGAACGTGCCCGGTCCGGAGACGGAGCATTTGCCGGCGAGGGTCGTGCGCTTCATCGAATACGGATACGGCGCGCCGTCGGGGCGCGTGAGATCGAGGTCGATGGGCTGGTCTTTGAAACGCGCGAAGGCCTCGCCGAGGAGTTCGGCGCGGCCGATGATCACGCGGCCGAGATAGTAATCTGGGATGTTCATGTCGATGCCTCAGTCCGGATACGGCATTATCGTGGAGTTGACGCCGGTGGCCGGGAACGCGAGTCCGTTGCGCACGGCGAGGCACGCGTTGCGCGCATCGTCCCACGTGGCGAAACGGTCGTCGGGATTTTTTGCGAGAAACACTTCGAGAAGGTTGCAGAACGACTGCGTGAGCGTGCGGTCGTACGCCGCCGGGGAAACGTCCTGTTCCGAAACCTGCGCCGAGAGGACTTCGTCTTCAGGGCGGCCTTCGAAGAGTTTTTTCCCGGTGGTGAGATGGTAAAGCGTGGCTCCGAGCGCGTACATGTCGGACTGCGCGGAGAGCGAGGGCAGGGCCATCGCCTGTTCGGGGGACATGTACGCGGGCGTGCCGAACACGTAGCCGTCGCGGTCGGCGGAAGAAGTTTTTCCGATCGACCGGATCGAGCGCGCGAGGCCGAAGTCGGTGATTTTTATCTCGCCGTCTTCGGAGTACATTATGTTGTCCGGTTTGATGTCGAGGTGGACGAGTTCGTGCGTCGTCCACGCGTATCCGAGCGCATCGGCGACGGTCGCGGCGACGGTCAGCGCTTCGTAGCCGTCGAACTTTCCCGAGCTTTTGAGCTTCTGCGCCAGAGTCTGTCCGCCGACGTACTCCATCATGAAATAGAACCGTCCGTCGCGGTGGAAGGCGTTGTAGACCTGTATGATGGAGTGGTGGTGGAGGCGCGCGATCGAGCGGGCTTCCGCGCGGAACCGTTCGACGTCGTCCGCGGATTCCGACTGGTCGCCGTGCAGCACCTTCACCGCGACGTCGCGGCCGAGCGAAGTCTGGCGCGCGTGGTACACGGTGGCCATGCCGCCCGTTCCGGCCTTGTCCAGGATTTCGAGCCCTTCGATTTCGGGGACGTCCCGGTCTGGCATCATCGGTTCAGCGGACACGGCCCGTCCCTCCGCACGTGCGGCAGCGCGTGAAACCGCCGTCGCCGCGCTTTTCGGCGACACCGAGGCCCCGGCATTGGCGGCAGAGTTCCTTTTCGCCCGTTCCGTGGCATTTTTTGCACGGAACGACGCCTTTCCCGGCGCATGCGTCGCAGCCGCTGCCGATTCCGTCGCACGCCGCGCACTGCGTCGTGGCCGTGCCTGCGCATTCCACGCAGACGGCGTTCGAACGCAGACGGCGGCAGAGCGAAGCGATTTCTTTTTCGTCGGTTTCATCCGGGGCTTCCGACGGCACGATGTGGACGTCCACGCCCGGCGCGACGGCCTCGGACCCGCGCGTTTCGGCTTCCGCCGCGTAGTCCCTCACGCCCTTGAGGACGAACGCCAGCACGGCCTTGCGGTCGCGGGCGCGCAGCCTGCGGCCGTTGCCTCCGCATTCCGGGCACGTGCTGCGTTTCACGTGTTTTATGGCCGTGTCGATCTTCGCGGCGTCTTCGACCGTTTTGATGTTTTTCCTGTTGTCGTTGCGCAGTTCGGTCGGTTTGAGCGCTTCCTCCGTTTTGATTCCGGTGCCGTTGCAAACGGGGCACGGAACCGTTTCGAGCGAAAGTTTCGCGAGCGCGGCCGTCTCGGTTTCGCGGAGTTTTCCGCGGATGTCCGCAGGCGCGGCGTCCGGGTGCGCCGCAATGATCGCCAGAGAGTTGCGCACGCTGGCGAGTTTCACCGGGACAGGCGTTTTTTCGTCCGCGAAAATCGCGCGGTCGACGGCCAGGGTTTCGGTGTATTTCCCTGGTTCTTTTTCAACTGCGGCGACCGGTTCCGGAACGGGTTCGGCGGCCGGGGCCTTCGGGCCCCGGTGTGGGCACTCCCCGGCCCCCGCGGGGATTTCGCGGGTGGAGGCCGGGGG
>JAZUJQ010000274.1:0-6190 GCA_045642845.1 Kiritimatiellia bacterium | reverse complement strand
GTCGCGCCCGGCTGGACGTACGGCATGGCCGAACTCGCCGGGCAGCGTGAGAAAATCGCCGCATCCAAGCGCATCGCCAATCCCGGCTGCCACGCGAGCGGTTTCATCGCGCTCGTGTCGCCGCTCGTGCGCGCCGGCATTCTCTCTCCGGACGCGCGTCTTTCCGCGTTTTCGATCACCGGTTATTCCGGCGGCGGCAAGAAGATGATCGCGGAATACGAGTCGGACGCACGCTCCGCGCTGTTCGACGCGCCGCGTCAGTACGGCCTCGGCCAGACGCACAAGCATCTGCCTGAAATGGCCGCTGTGTGCGGACTTTCCAACGCGCCGGTGTTCTGTCCGGTGGTTTCGGATTTCCACAGCGGCATGGAGGTGACGGTGCCGCTCTTCCGCGAAGATGCGCACGGCGCGTCGAAGGCCGATGTCGCCGCCGCGCTCGCCGCGGCTTATCCCGCCGGCTCCGGCCTCGTCCGTTTCGCGGATTCCGCCGACGAAGCCGGTTTCCTTTCCGCCGGTGCTTTCGCCGGACGCGACGACATGCAGGTGACGGTCTGCGGAAACGACGACCGCATGCTCCTCGTGTCGCGGTTCGACAACCTCGGCAAGGGCGCTTCCGGCGCGGCCATACAGAACATGAACATCCTGCTCGGCGTCGATGAAAAGACCGGGCTGTGCGCGGACTGAGCCCATGGGCGGTGTCATCGAGCGGCGCGTGACTTCGGTCCCTGAGACGCAGGCCTTCGCCCGCGAATTGGCGGAGAAGTTCGGCCCGTCGGCGTTTTACGCGCTCACGGGCGACCTCGGCGCGGGCAAGACGTGTTTCGTGCAGGGGCTGTGCGCCGCGCTCGGCATCCGCGCCCTTGTTTCGTCGCCGACGTTCACGATCGCCAACGAATACCGCGACGAAACGCGCGGACTCCGTTTTCTGCATCTGGATCTCTACCGGCTTTCCGGGCCGGACGAGCTGGATTCGATCGGGTGGGACGACTACGTCGATTCAGGCGATCCGATGGCCGTCGAGTGGCCCGAGCGCGCCGGGGAATATCTTCCGGAACGCGCGATCAGGGTGAACATCGCGATCGGTCCGGGAGAGGACGAGCGCACGTTCACCGTGACGTTCTGATTTTCAGGACGCGGCGGTCAGAACGCCAGGCCGAGATAGACCATCGCGGTGGACATTTTGAAGTCGACCGCTTTGTCGAATCTTTCGCGCGCGCTGATGATTTCGGCGGCGTCGGTGTATTTCGAGTTGATTTCGCCGTCGAACGACGTGAATTCGAGCCGGACTCCGAGTTCGAGCGACGATCCGGTTTCGAGCGGAATCAGCAGTCCGGTTTCGAGGCCGACTCCGAGGTAGGTCAGATCCAGTTCTTTTTCACGGTGCTTCGCGCTTGTGAAGGGTTTGGAACTGCCGCTGTACGAAAAGTATCCGAGATTGAATCCGCTTATCCACTGGACTCCGCCGTCGGCGCCTACGGTGAGTTCGGCTCCGAATCCGATTTTCGGCGCGCCGGCGCCGACGAAACCCGAAGAGTCGCCGCAGACGACGAAGTCGACCGGCGGATTCTGGTAAACGGTCGTGCCTCGCGGCGCGCCGGCGTCGATCCCGTATTTGCCGCCGATGAGGACCAGCCCGAGATCGACCGACGGCGTGATTTTCAGCGAGTCGCCGCCGTAGAACGAAACCGGCGTGAACGAAAACATCGCTTCGTTCATTACGCATATCGCGTCGAGCGAAAACGCGGTCCCTTTCGGGATTTTCATGTGGTCGTACTTTTTGCCGCCGTAGGCGATGTCGTCGCTCGTGCCGATGTAATAATCGCGCTTCGCGACGGCGTCGGAGGAAATGTCGAAGAACGTAGTTTCCCACTTGAACGCCCACCATTTCCACCGGCAATCGTACTGGAAGCCGAACGTGTAGTACGGCGTCTCGACGTTGAAGTCGTCGAGGGAGTACGATTCGGCGAGCGCCTGTTTTTCGTTCTGTCCGGTCGCTTTGTAGTAGGCGCGGAAGGTTTCGTCGACGTGTCCTGAAACTGAAAACATCGAGCCGATGTTGAGGCGCAGTCCGGCGTCGCGGGCTTCGTTGCAATCCGAGCCCCAGTCCCAGACGAGTCCGCCGTCGGCGGCGACGGCGGCGGACGAGGCCGCGACGAGCGCGACGGCTGTCAGCGCCGCAAGGCTGCGGGCGGAGGTGTTGGTCGTGTTTCGTGCGTGCATGGGCGGTTTTTATTTCTTTCCGGTTTCGAACGTTCCGAGCTCGAGCATTTCCTTGGATTTCTCCAGACGGGCCGAGAGGGTCGAGAACGCCTGGTTGGCGCGGCCCCAGTCGGTGTACAGCGTGGCGGTGAGCGTGGCGGGGCCGAAAACGGTCTGCGCATGGGACGCGTAGAAGTGCGCACGGATTTTGTAGGTTCCCTTCTCCGCGACGCGGATGAAGTATTCTTCGGGGCCGTACCCGTCCACGATGTCTTCCGACACGAATCCGCCCTTGTACGTGCGCTGGTGCCCGTAGAAGGCCTCTTCGCCGGAAGGTTCGGTGACGTGCAGGTCGACGTCCGTTTCGTCGGCGTCCCAGGAGAAGATGACGCGCAGGTCGCAGTCCGTGTTGCCGTCGAGCCGTTCGTCGAGAAGCGGCAGCTTGGGCGCGCCGTTCTCCGGCCAGCTCTGCGCGGCGGCCCAGGCGCGGAGGGCGTTGTATTCTTCGACCGCGAAGACGGAGAGCGCCATCGGATGCCGGTCCCAGGGTTTCAGCGCCAGCGCGCGGTAGTGGATCTCGGCCTCTTCGAGCAGGGCCTTCGCCGTCTGGGCGTCCCCCGCCGAAAACGCGGCCCGGCCGGCTTCGTCGAGCACGAGCGCGAGGTCGCGCTCGCTCTGGCCGTCCTCGGGGCGGAGCCGCAGGACGCGGCGGAAAGTATCGAGCGCGAGGTCGTAGACCTTCGCTTCCTTGAGGCGCCAGCCCATGACGCGCAGGAGCGCGGCGTCTTCGAGCCGGAGCTCGGCGAGGTTGGACACCACGCGGCGGCCGAAGGCATCGTCGCCCTTGCGGAAAAAGAACGTGGCGCAGTCGAGGAAGAACGATGGGCTCGTGGCCCATTCGGCACGCCGTGCAAGATACTCGGCGCGGGGATCTTCCGCCTTTTCGAGCGCGGACAGATACTCCGTGTCCGGCTGCCAGGGTTTGACCGTGATCGAAGCGGCGGAGGCGGGGGCGGGCGGTTCGGCCGACCTGGGTTTGGCCGCCGGAGCGGCGGCGCATTCCGCCTCTTCAAGGCAATAATCGGCGTCCGGCTCCAGGGCGGCGCATGCCCAGGCGCCATCGGCCGGCATCGCTCGCGCCTGGGCCGGAGCCGCGCCGTTGCCCACGGCTCTTGGCACCGGGCCTCCACGCCACCCGGCCGACTGGGCCTCCTTGTAGGGATTCTTGCGGAAATCGCGCGCCCACCAGTTCGTGCGTTCCGTCCAGGCGTCCCGCAGCGCGTCGAGGTGGCGCTCGGCGAGCGCTTCGGGCGTGAGGCGGCCCATGACACCCTCGCGCATCTCTTTCCACTGCTTGCGCAGTTCGGGCTGCGAGGCGGGCGGCTCGATGTCGTACTCGACGTACTGGTAGATGGACTCGAGAACGAGAAGCGACGTGACGGGCGTGACGACGCCGTATTCGCGCCCGAGGGCAAGCAGCGCATCGGCATTGCCGGCCAGGCCCTCGATTTTTGCGGCGGCCCAGGCGGACGGCAGCACGGGGCGATCCGTTTCCGACGCCCCGTCCGCCGACTTTGTGCGGCCGATTTCGACGCGATAGTCGCCGAGGTCGAAGCCGACGGAATCGAACAGATCCGATTCCCGATCGAACACGACGCCGGCCACGGATTCAGCCAGTCGCATGTCCGAAACCGCACGCGAAGCCGCGTCGGGACCCGGATGGATTTTCACGAGGATTCCGAGCCGACGCAGAAAACCGTAGTCCGCGGTCGAAGCCGCCGTAAAGACATACGTGCGGTTTCTTGGAGGGCGGCGGATCGCGTCGACTTCGTCCGTGAGCGTATCGATCCCGTCGGAAAACACGAGGCACGGGACGGCGGCGGTGATGCCGTCGAAAAGCCCCGCGAACGAAGTCCCGCCATCGTACTCCTTCACGGCGCGCACCGCCGCCACGAGCTCGGCGGCCGTCCCGAAGCACTGGACCGGCTCGGCGACGTTGCGGAAGAGGTGCAGACAGAAGCCCTTCGCGCGTTCCCCCGGCTCGGAAAGCGGCTCTTTCGCGAGAAGGCGTTCGAGCGTCTCGAACTCCGCCTCGGTCGGCGCATGGCTGGCGGAAACGTCCCAGAACACATGCGCGGCGCGGAATCCGGGGAACGGATCGGACGCCGGTTCGCCCCCGACGCGAAACGCATCCATCTTCCAAACCGTTCCGTCGGCGGATTTTTCCGAAAGCGAGAAACCGTCCGACAGTTTCGGCATCGCGACGAGAACGTCCGCTTTCGGCGTCACGTTCGTTTCGGCCGATGAAACGGTCCACACGCGCGCGGCCTGTTCGAAGCGAAGATCGCCGAGGCCGCCGAGCGTCGGGGCGCCGGACTCGATGTCCTCCACCTCGATCTTCACCGAACGCCGGGCCAGCGCCGCATCGGGCATCGGAAGGGCCAGTGCGGCGGAGGTGCCGGACACGACGAGCGGGGCGGTGTAGGACACCCGGACACGGCGGGAACCCTTGGCCGGCACGGGATAGACGCGCGTCCGGTAGACGTTCCCCTTCACGGCTTCGACGAGGCCGGGATCGACGCCGCGGCGCTGTTCGGTTTCGAAGGCCACGCGCGCCTGCTCATTGGGAACGGCGACGCCGTCGACCATCCGCCCGTCGACATCGAGCGCGTATCCGCAGACGGTGGCGCCATCGGGCAGCGGAAACTGGAGCGGGCAGGAAATGACGCGATCGTTCGGGTTCTTCAGCGTGATCTCCGTATCGACCGTTGCGAAAAGGCCCTTTACGCGGGCACTGACATCGAGCGACTCGACGGTACAGGGATCTTCCTTGATTTCCTTGGGCGTGACGTCGATCCACGGTACGGGCCGCCACGGCGGCACCGGATCGGGATACGGAATGATTCCTTGGGCGGACGCGATCGTCGCGGCGGCAAAAAACGGAAAAAGGGAAAAGGTACGCATGGTGAATGTCCTCTCTTCAAAGGATAGCAAAAAATGGTCGCGGCATCCGCTATTCTCCCTTGGGAGCCGGCTTGCGGATGTCGAAAATGCACTCGATACGGCGCGTGTTTTTGCCGGTGCCGCCGCAACGGGGGCAGGGGCCTTCGACGATCCGCTCGCCTGGCTGGTTCTCGACGGTCACGCGCTCCGCCGGCACTTCGCCGCTTCCGTCGCACATGCCGCACGTGAGCTGAAGCGGATGTTCGCGGACGATTCGGAACGTCATGCCGGCGTCGTACGCTTTGCGGATCGCCGCTTCCGACGCGGCCGGCAGGCCGTCGGTTTCGGGGCGTGCGGTTTTGGCGACGAAACCGTTCACGACGAGAATGCTGAACGCGGGGACTGGTTCGCCGTCCTTTTCGCGGTAGAACTCTTTCACGAGCGGCATCGCGTTCTTTTCGAACACATCGGGCGCGAACGCCACGGATTTCAAAAGAGTTTCGGTTTTTTCCAGCGCCGCGGAGATCTGTTCCTGTTCCTTCTCCTCGGCTTTCACCGATGACGGCGGCGGCAGTTTCCGTCTGTAGACATGAACCGTTTCGCTCTGCGGTTGGACGGTTGCGTCCGCATCGGTTCCGCGGATGCCGTCCACGATGCCCTGCATTCCGCCGAAATCGTTCACGTACGCACCGGGCGCAACCACGTGGAAGCCGGTGATTCGACCATCGTAATCATGCCTGATTTCGGTCACGATCGGTTGCACGGCGGCTTCCTCGGGAGTCATCGGCCGCTCGATCAGAGGACGCGGCGGCGGTCTGTGCACCGGGTGACGCGGCGGCGGCGGTCTGTGCACCGGGGAATGCGGCGGCGGATTGCGCGGACGCGGCGCCGACGGTTGCACTGCGGGCGGTTTCGGATTGTTCGGCGCCGGCGGTCTGCGCGGCGCGTTCTGCGGAAACGCCGCGAATGCCGAAACCGCAGCCAGCACGGCCGGAATCAGGCGTATGCAACCGGAAAGTTTCATGCCGTTCATCATAGCAAAACGGAA
>JAZUJQ010000273.1:0-3332 GCA_045642845.1 Kiritimatiellia bacterium | reverse complement strand
CGCCGGTTCGAGAATCGAGTTCATCTGCAGATCGCGTTGCACGCGTTTTCGGACGTATTGAAATTTTCAGAGCGCGTAGTCGAGGCACAGACGCGTCTGCATGAACGGGCGCACTTTGCCGTCGGCGACGGCGACGTGCGCGGGGTGCACGGCGTATCCCGCGAGAGCTTCCGCCGATTCGAACGTCGAATCGAGCATCAGATCCGCGTTGGAGCTCGCCAGACCCTCCGTGCGGACCGTGATTTCAATCAGTCCGGGCACGACGCCCTTGAGCCCTTCCAGACCGGCTTTGACGCCGGCTTTCACCGTCGCTTTGTCGGCGACGTCTTCCTTGATTTTCCAGAGAATCACGTGTTTGACCATTTGCTGCCTCGCGTGTGAAGTTTTCGGTGCTCGTGATTATGACCGAACGTTTTTCAAAACGCAAACCCGCCGCGCCGTGCGCGGGGCTGCGGCGTCGTCCGTCCGGCGGATCCGTGAAACGCGCGCGCGAATCAGTCTTTTTGCGCGAACAGGGATTCCTTGCCGTCGCGCAGGTCGTGCCGCACCACGGCTTCCGCTTCGTCCGCCGATTTCGCGTCCCTGAGCTTTTTCAGCAACTCCACGTGGCTGAGGAACTTTTTTTTGCGCGACACGCGGTCGGTGGTTTTAAGCTCGAAAAACAGGTTCGCGCGCACGATGCGGCGGAACGTTTCGGAGAAAACCGGGGAACCGGTGATGTCGGCCAGCGCGGTGTGGAACGCGATTTCCGCCTTCCAGCGCGCGGGAGTGTTCTGTTCGATCGCATCGACCGCCTTCGCGAGCGGAAGCAGAGTCCCGAACTCCTTGCGCACGGGTTCTCCGTGGACGAGCCGTCCGGTCTGGCATTCCAGCGCTTCACGGACGAGAAAACGCCCGAGCACCTCCGCGTGCGTCGGGATGCGCACCCGCGTGCCGCTGCGCGGTTTCGTTTCGAGCAGCCCTTCGCGCGTCAGCAGCACCATCGCTTCAAGCACCGGAGCGACGCTCATGCCGAGCTCACGTGCGACCGTGCGGCGGTTCAAACGATCGCCCGGAACGATTTCGCCGGAAACGATTTTTTCGCAAATCGCGTCGTATGCGGTTTTTTTGAGAGATTCTGGCATTTTCAGAGCGTGTATTCGAGGCGCGGGCGGGTCTGCATGAACGGGCGCACCCTGTCGACGGCGCCGTCCTTGCTTTTCCGGAGAATCGCGTGTTTGACCATGTCCGTTATTATGGACGAACGTTTTTCAAAACGCAAACGCGGCGCATCCGCTTCCGCGGAAATTTGACAAATTCCGGATTTTATGGCAGAGTCTGATATATCAGAAAGGGCGAGATGCGGAACGTATTTCCGCCGAAGTCCCTTGAACAAACCGATAAAATGAAAATCAGCAAAACTGAAGGCCTTGTCGCCGCATCGTTCACGCCGATGGACGAGCGGGGCGGGATAGTACTCGACAGGATTCCGGCGTACGCCGAATGGCTCCGTTCGCAAGGCGTCGCCGGAGTGTTCGTCAACGGCACGACGGGCGAGAGCATGTCGCTCTCGAGCGCCGAACGCATGTCGCTGGCCGAAGCGTGGCGTGCGGTGAAAGGGGATCTGCGCCTGTTCGTGCACGTCGGACACAACTCGCTGCCGGAGGCGCGCGCTCTCGCCGCGCACGCGGAACGGATCGGGGCCGACGCGATCGCGATCATCGCTCCGTCGTTTTTCAAGCCCGCGCTTTCCGAGCTCGTGGATTTCGCCGCGGCGGTCGCTTCGGCGGCGCCGTCCACTCCTCTCTACTTCTACCACATGCCCGCACAGAGCGGAGTGAACGTTTCCGTCGCCGCGTTTCTGAAAGCGGCCGCGCCGAAGATACCGACGCTCGCCGGCATCAAGTTCACGTTCGAGAACATCATGGACTACCAGAAGGCCGTGGAATTCGACGGCGGCAGGTACGACGTGCTTTTTGGCCGTGACGAAATCCTTCTTCCGGCGCTTGCGGCCGGCGCCCGCGGCGCGGTCGGCAGCACCTACAACCACATCGCGCCGGTCTACCGCGAAGTCATCGAAGCGTGGAACGCGGGCGATGCGGCGCGCGCCAGGGCCGCGCAGGCCAAAGCCCAGGCGTTCGTGGACATCCTCATCGACGCCGGCAACGGCATCGTCTGCGGCAAGGCGATGATGAAAATGTTCGCCGGGATCGACTGCGGTCCGGTGCGCCTGCCTCTGGCGGCGTTTCCCGACGACAGGCTCGCCTGGCTCGAATCCCGCGTGGCGGAGTGGAAAAAACTCTGATGACCGCGGACATGAAGGCGTTTTCCGTTTTGCTCGCGGCGCTTGCAATGCCGCTTGCGGCGTTCTGTTCGGTCTCGGCGCTGGACGCCGGACTCGCCGGCGACGGCGTGACCGACGACACCGCGGCGCTGCAGAAACTGCTGGACGGGGACGGCGCGGTCGTCGATTTTCCGAAAGCGACGTATCTGCTGGGGCACGTCGACGTCCGGTCCGGGGCGGTTCTGCGCTTCGAACCCGGCGCGACGGTAGTCCCCGCGCGCGACGGACTCGTCGAGATGCAGACGCGCCGCGTCGGCGGCAAAGACCGTCCGATGGAGGTGAAACTTCCGTTGTTCGGCGTGCACGGCAACGACGTCCGGATCGAAGGGCTGCATTTCGATTTCAGTTCGGGTGCGACGGAAAAAGACGTTTCGCCCGTTGAAACCATCGTCTCCGCCGAGTTCAGCACCAACCTCGTCGTGAGCGGCTTCGCGCTGCAGGCGTCCTCTCCGGCCAAACTTCCCCACAAGCACACGCGCATCGCGGTGCGCGCGGAGAATTGCGCGAACGTGACCGTGGAGAACTGCACGGCGTCCGGGCTGACGCATCTCGTCTGGGCGGAATGCACGGGGAACCTCGTCGTCCGCGGGAACCGTCAGACCGGCGGCGCGACGATGACGACGTTCCAGGACGGCGGAGAATGCCTGCGCCATCATGACAACTGGAGCCGCGGCGTCACCTACCAGTGCGTGTGGCGCGGCGGTTCTCCCGACCCTTCGCGCAAGGCGCCTGCGGTGCCGCTCGGGACGGCCGACACCGTCCACCGCGGCTCGCGGCTGGACGATCCGGACTACGTGCCGCACACGATCGGCGTCTACGATGTCTTCATCCAGAACAACTACGCCGAATACGGCACCACGCTCTGCTGGGGCAACAAGAGCCGCCAGACGGTCATCGACGGCAACGTCGCGCGCTTCATGTGGGACTACTCCTACGGCACCGAAGGCGGCGAGAACGTGGTCTTCTCCAACAACATCTCCGTGAACAGCGCCGTGGCGGGATTCATGTC
>JAZUJQ010000272.1:0-1592 GCA_045642845.1 Kiritimatiellia bacterium | reverse complement strand
GACCGTGAAGGGCGGACGCTGCGAGGCGTGCCGCGGCGAAGGCGTCGTGCGTTACGAAATGAGTTTTCTGCCGGACGTGGAATCCGTGTGCGAAGTCTGCGGCGGCAAACGCTTCAACCGCGAAACGCTCGACGTGCACTGGTCCGGACGCTCGATGGCCGATGTCTTCGGGATGACGGTCGACGAAGCCGCCGAAACGTTCGCTCCGGTTCCGAAACTCGCGCGGACGTTCGGCACGCTCAGGGAAACCGGTCTCGGATACCTCACGCTCGGACAGCCGCTTCCGACGCTTTCCGGCGGCGAAACGCAGCGCCTGCTGCTCGCCGCGGAACTGGCGCGTCCGAACCGCGGCCGCACGCTTTATCTGCTCGACGAGCCTAGCGCAGGGCAGCATCCGGTCGATCTCAAACGCCTCATCGCGCTGCTCGAGCGCCTCCGCGAAGCCGGACACACCGTGATTTTCACCGAACACAACCCCATCCTCATCGCCGCGGCGGACCGCGTGATCGAACTCGGTCCGGCAGGCGGCGACAACGGCGGATACGTCGTGAACGACGGGCTTTAAGCAAACGCACCGAAATATGAAAAACGCAAAAAGCAAAAACGCAAAAGCAAAACTTTCCAAACCGTTCATCTGGGAAGATCTCACGGCCGACGAGTTCGCGATCGCCGTGAAGGAATCGCAAAAGGTCTGTCTGCTGCCTCTCGGCTGCATCGAAAAACACGGACGGCACCTGCCGCTCGCGACGGACATGATCATCGCCCGCGAGCTCTGCACCCGCGCGGCGAAACAGCTCCCTGTCATGGTCGCGCCGTACATACCGTTCGGCCATGTCGCGGAGGTGCTCCACGGACCGGGCACGTTCGCGTTGCGCACCTCGACGCTCATGAACGTGCTGCGCGACGTGTGCGACGAAATCGGTCGCAACGGCTTCACCAAAATAATCATCGTGAACTGCCACGGCGGCAACGGTCCGATCATCTCCACGCTGCTCAACGACCGCCTCGACCAGCGTCATCCGTACGCGCTGTACGAGTTTTTCTGCCGGTGGGAAGGCGACGAAGAAAAACGCTTTTCCGAAAAGTTCTTCTCTCTTCCGTGTCTTCCGGAATGCGGCCACGCGGACGTGCAGGAAACGCCGCTCGTCATGGCGGCTCGTCCGGAAACGGTGCACATGGAACGCGTCGTGCCGGAGGAAACGCACCGTCTCGACCGGCTCGTCAGCCTCAAGAAAGCGGACCTGAAGGCTTCGGTCGATTGGTACGCCGACTATCCCGAGCAGATCATGGGCGACCCGACCGGGTCCACCGTCGAATGCGGCGAATGGCTCTACGATCTGCGGGTGAAGAAACTCGTGCGCGCCGTCAAGGCCGTGCAGGCCGACAATACAACGGCGGAACTTCTCGACCGCTTCTACACCGCCGCCGAAAATCCCCTCGCGCAGGCCAACGATCTGCAGCAATGATCATCAGGAAGTTCTGGACCGACGAAACCCGCACCCTGCGTGCGGGCGACGGCGCCGTCGCCAAGTTCAGGTTCAGGGCCGGATCCGATGTCTCGCAGGCGGACGCCGACGCAAAGGCCGAGGAGC
>JAZUJQ010000271.1:0-15722 GCA_045642845.1 Kiritimatiellia bacterium | reverse complement strand
GCCAGCGTGAAGCCGACGGCCAGGTACCCGAAAAGAATGGGCAGGGCGTCGATGAAACCCCGACGGAACGAGGGCTGGCGATCGGACACGGCCGTGCTTTATTTCGCTTCCGGCTTGAGCTGCGGGAAGAGAATCACGTCGCGGATGACGTCGGTCCCCGTGAGCATCATGACGAGACGGTCGATGCCCATGCCCATGCCGCCGGTCGGAGGCATTCCGAACTCGATGGCGCGGATGAAGTCTTCGTCCACCTTTTCGGTGTCTTCGCCGGCCTGGTGTTCGAACGCCTCGCGCTGCGCGAACGGATCGTTCTGCTCGGTGTATCCCGGGCAGAGTTCGCGGCCTCCGACGACGAACTCGAAGGCCTCGGCCTTGGTCGGATCTCCGGGAACGGTTTTGGCGAGCGGCACGAACTCGTGCGGCATGTGGACGACGAACGTCGGCTGGAAGAGCGTTTTTTCGATCAGTTTGTCGTAGACCTCGTGCGTGAGCAGGAGCGAATCCCACGACGGATCGTAGGGAAGCTTCGCTTCATCGCACTTTTTCTGCTGTTCGGCGAGCGGGAGCGAATACCAGTCCGCGCCCATGCGCTCTTTGACCAGATCTTCGTATTCCGCGACGCGGTACGGCGGGGTGAAGTCGAGCTCTTTGCCTTCGTAAACGACTTTGCGGGTGCCGAGGACGTTGTCGCAGATGCGCGGCAGGGCGCCTTCGATGATGTCGCGCATGGAATCGCGGTCGCCGTAGGCCTGGTAGATTTCAAGCACGGTGAACTCGGGGTTGTGCGTGCGGTCGAGGCCTTCGTTGCGGAAATCGCGGCCGAGCTCGAACACTTTGTCGAAGCCGCCGACGATGAGGCGCTTGAGGTAGAGTTCCGGCGCGATGCGCATGTACATCGTGCAGTCCAGCGCGTTGTAGTGCGTGGTGAACGGACGCGCCGCGGCGCCGCCCGGCTGGGGCTGCATCATCGGCGTTTCGACTTCCTGGAAGCCGCGGTCTTCGAGGTAGCGGCGGAACTCGCGCACGATCGCCACGCGCTTGTTGAAGCGGTCGCGGCTTTCGGGGTTCACCGTGAGGTCGATGTAACGGTAGCGGTAGCGGTCCTCCTGATCCTGCAGACCGTGGAATTTTTCGGGCGGAGGAAGAAGCCCCTTCGAGAGGAGCGTCCACCCGGACACGCGGATCGAGAGTTCGCCGGTGTGCGTCGTGAAGAGCGTGCCGGAAACTCCGATGTGGTCGCCGAGGTCGAGGAGTTTGAAGGCGTCGAACTGACCGTCGGCCATGTTCTTGCCGTTGACGAACAGCTGGATCTTGCCGGTGCCGTCGCGCAGGTCGGCGAAAATCGTCTTTCCCATTTTGCGGCTGGCCATGAGACGGCCGGCCGCGGTGACTTCGATCGCCGGCGCTTCCGGCGCGGGTTCCGGTGAACCCTCGGGCGCGGGCGGAGGCGGGGTCCACATCGCGCGGACGTCGGCGATCGTTCCGGTGCGCCGGAAGGCGCGTCCGAACGGCTCGTAGCCGAGTTCACGGAGTTTTTCGAGGTTGGCGATGCGCTGCCCGCGGTAGTCGAGGGGCGCGTTCGTTTCGGCGGACGTGTTCTGTTCGTTCATTTTCAGTGCGGTTGAAACGCCGCAAAAGTCTAACAAAAGCGCATTTGCAACGCAAAACCGCGCGCCCCGCCGGATTGTTCCCGGAATGTTGAAACGAAATTTATATCTGGAAAATCGCATTCAAAATTTGCAGGATAAATTTCGTTTCAAGAGAAAGAATTTTCGCATGAAAACAATGAATGCCGCTGAAGCCGCGAAGAAATGGGGCTTGTCTGTGCGCGCCGTGCAGATTCACTGCGAAAAAGGACATGTCCGGGGCGTGAATCTGCAAGGCAGAGCCTGGAGGATTCCCGCCGATGCGCCGAAGCCCGTCCGCAAGCCTCGGGCGAAGGCCCATCCGGGCAGTGTGCTGGCCGTTTTGAAGAGCGAAAAACGGGGGCGGATTGCGGGCGGACTTTATCATCGGCTTCAAATTGACTTCACCTACAACACGAACCACATGGAAGGAAACCGGCTCTCCCATGAACAGACGCGCTGGATATTCGAAACGCAGACGGTCGGGAATCTTGCGAACGACATACCCATCGACGACATCGTCGAGACCGCGAACAATTTCCGCTGCGTCGATCTGGTCATCGAGTCCGCCGGTGCGGCTTTGACGGAGCGGTACGTCAAAATGCTCCACGCCCATCTCAAGAGCGGAACCGGCGACAGTCGCAAAGAGTGGTTCGCGGTCGGAGATTACAAGCGGTTAGACAATGTCGTCGGGGGTATGGAGACGTGCCCGGCCCGTGATGTGCATCGCGAAATGGCGAAGTTGCTGGACTGGTACCGATCGGCGGAGAAAACCTTCGAAAACATTCTGGATATGCATGTGCGTTTCGAGCGGATTCACCCGTTTCAGGAGGGAAACGGACGCATCGGACGGTTGATTTTGCTCAAGGAGTGCCTCAAGCACGGCCACACGCCGTTCGTCATCGACGAAGGACTTCGGCGGTTTTATTACCTCGGACTTGCGGAATGGCGGCCGGATCGCCGAGAACGGTTGCTGGACACGTGCCGGACCGGACGGGAAGTTTTCATCCTTGCGCTGAAAAACTTCGGACACGTGCGGCTCGCCGAAAAAGCCGAGGCGAAACTGGCGGAGGAAGACGCGTGATCCCGTTTGCGCCGCGGGTCGGGCGGAGGCGCCGGTTATTTGTTAGACTGACGGCATGAAAATCCAACGATACGATTCATTCCTCGAAATCCGCAACGGTTCGGAGCGCGTGCGCGTGGCGCCGTGGGGCGACGGAATCCGCGTCCGCGCGGTGCCGGGCGGCGAGTTTCCGGACGACGACCGTGCGCTCGTCGATTCCGACGCGCCGGCGTCGGAGATAGGCGGAAACTTCGTCGCCAACGGATCGCTCAGATGCGAGATCGACGATTTCGGAACGATGACGTTCACCGACGGCGGACGCGAACTTCTGCAGGAGCGTCGGTACCAGTGGCCGCTGCGCCTTTCCCCCCGCGAGTACAAGCAGCACGTCGGCGCGGAAGGGTTCGAGGCGTGGCTGCGTTTCAAGGCGTACGACGGCGAAAAACTGCACGGCATGGGTCAGTACCGCGACGCGAAATACGACCTCAAGGGCTGCATGCTGGAACTGGCGCAGCGCAATTCGCAGATAACGGTTCCGTTCCTGCTGTCGAACCGGGGTTACGGATTTCTGTGGAACGATCCGTGCACGGCGCACGTGACGTTCGCCGAAAACCGCACGGAATGGAAGGCGGAATGCACGATGTGCGTCGATTACTGGGTGTGCGCGGGATCGCCGGCGCGGATCGTGCAAAGCGCCGCGAAGGCGGTCGGGCTGCCGTCGCCGCTGCCGCGCGATCTGCTCGGCCTGTGGCAGTGCAAACTGCGCTACCGCACGCAGGACGAGGTGCTCGAGGTCGCGCGGAAATTCCATGAACTCGGGATTCTGCTCGACGTTATCGTCATCGACTTCTTCCATTGGGATTACCAGGGCGACTGGAGTTTCGACGAAAAGTACTGGCCGGACGTTCCGGCGATGGTGAAGGAACTCGCGTCGTACGGCACGCGCGTGATGGTGTCGGTCTGGCCGACGGTGGACGACAAGAGCGTCAATTTCAAAGCGTTCGACGAAAACGGGTACCTCATCCGCACGGACCGCGGGCTCAACTACGTTTACAATTGGCCGGACGCGCAGCACATTTACGACGCCACGAATCCCGACGCGCGCGCGTTCGCCTATTCGCTGCTGGAGAAGAATTACATCGCCGACGGAATCGATCTGTTCTGGCTCGATCAGGCCGAGCCGGAGCTCGGGCTCATGCATTCCGACACCCTCCGCTACCACGCCGGCGCCGGCGACCGCGTCGGCAACATGTATCCGCGCGAACACGCCAAAATGGTTTACGACGGCATGAAAGCCGCCGGGAAAAAGGACGTTCTGAGTCTGATCCGGTGCGCGTGGCTGGGCAGCTGCCGTTACGGCGCGCTGGTGTGGAGCGGCGACATCGAATCCTCTTTCCGCGAGATGAAGGTGCAGATCGCCAACGGCATCAACATGGGCGTCGCCGGCATTCCGTGGTGGATAAGCGACACCGCCGGTTTCTACGGCGGCGACGTGAATTCGGATGAACTCAAGGAACTGCTCGTCCGCTGGTTCCAGTGGTCCGTTTACCTGCCCGTGCTGCGCATGCACGGCGACCGTCTGCCGGCGAAGCCGTGCCTCGCGCCGGGCGAAACCCACGGCGGCGGGTTCCAGCATTCGGGCGCCGACAACGAGCTTTGGAGTTACGGCGAAGATGTCTACGGCATTCTGCGCAAATACACTTTCATCCGCGAGGAGCTCAGGCCGTACATCGCGCGCGCCGCCGGGGAAACCGAAAGAACCGGTCTGCCGATGATCCGCGCGCTGTTTCTGGAATATCCTGACGACGAGACGTGCTGGGACGTCGCGGACGAATACATGTTCGGCCCGGACTATCTGGTCGCGCCTGTGACCGAATACAAAGCGCGCGAGCGCAGGGTCTACCTGCCCACCGGCAGATGGAAACGTACGGATGGCGGCGTCATCGAAAGCCGCGGCGAATGGATCGTCGCCCCGGCTCCGCTCGAGTGCATTCCTGTGTTCGAAAAACTGAAGTCCTGAATCGCTGCACTCGCTCCGCCGAATGTTTTTCGCTCCGCACCACCGATTCGGCGCGCACGGGATTTTGAAAACGACGGAAAGGCGGAATCACTCGACTGCGATCGGTTGCACTCGACCGTGATCGACCCGATTTCAATCCCGCCGAAAGTCTGCGGCTGAACGCCGCTAAGCGAGGCGAAGCGGTAGCGGAGCGTGTTTGACAGCCGTTGGAGTTTTTCAACCCGCGCCAAAACCACCCGCGCCATTGCCAACGCCGTCCTACGCGTCCTACACGTCCCGCTTGTCTTACCCAACGTGCGCAAACCGCGCCATTGCTCCGTTTGAAAGAAACTCCGATCCGTGGCGCTCCCGCTACCGCTCCGCCGAATGGTTTGCGCTTCGCATCGCCGATTCGGCGCGCACGGGATTTGATTAAGAAAAAAAACGTGAATTTTGCTACACTCGCGCCATGATTGGTAATCACGCGACAGGAAGGTCATCATGAAAGACAAGTTTTTTGCATTTTGCGGGGTTTGTGCGTTCGGTCTGATTGCAGCCGCCGAAGATTACAATATCAACGTCGATGACGGATGGCGTGCGATCACGGCCGATGAAGTGTCGGCTCTCGCCGGAAAGAATCTGGTCAAGACCGGCGCCGGTACGCTCGAGGTCGGCGATGAGCTCGCGTCGTTCACCGGAGCGATTTACATTTACGGCGGCGTGTACCGCGCCACGACGTCGAACGCGCTCGGCACCGGCGACGGCATGACGTACATCGACGGCGGCTCGCTGGATCTCTCCGGGTCGCTGAACGCCGGCGTGTGGTCGGGGACGTATTGCTTCCCCGCCGAGGAGATCCACGTAAGGGGAACGGGGGCGAACAACGCGGGTGCGATCTGCTCCAGAAACTGGGATTCGCAAAGCATCGCGAAGGCCGTCGTGCTGGATGGAGACGCCCGCATCACCTCGGGCAACTACGGCTGTATTTCGTTGAACAAAGTCAACATCGGAAAATGGACGCTCACCGCCGCGGTCGGCAATGGCGGCGTGGGTTACATCGTGGGCACGGTCACCAGCCAGGGCGGAAACATCGTGCTTGAATCCGGAGACTGGCGTCTCAACAGCTGGCCGAACACGGGCAGCGGTTCGGTCACGATCGGTTCATCGACGACGGCGCGCATGTACAGCATCAACACCGGCCTTGTGATTCCGTCATCTTTCGTGCTGAAGGACGGTTGCGTTTTCAAAATCGAAGGGGCGACGCTGCCCGGAAATTTCACGATCGAAGGCGCGGCCACGGTGGAAGTGCCCGAAGGATTCACGACGACCCTCGACGGCACGATTTCCGAAACGGGTTCCGGAGGATTCATCAAGACCGGCGCCGGCACGCTCGTGATAGGCTCCGCCTCGGCGTTGGCCAAGCCGGTCGATGTCAGGGAGGGTACAGTCAAATGGGGCAGGGCGCTCGGCGAAGGCGATTACTACCACGGCTTGAATTCGTGGTACATCGACAACAAGCAGTGCCAGTGGTGCTCCGACAGCGGCGCCGTTCACGGCGAAGCCGTCTCGACCGGCGTCAAGACCGGGATTTCGTCGGCGTACGGCGAGGTCTGGCGTGATTCCTCCGCTTACGCAAACGGCGCCGTCGAACACGGGAAATGGTATTTCTACAAAGGGTACGTCCGTGTGCCCGGCGAGCCGGGAACCAAAACGAAACTCAATGCGATCGGCTGCCTGAAGCGCTACGTCTCCATCCGGATCGGCGACACGAAGATAATCGAACTCGACAACAACGCGGAAAAGGTCAGCGGCTTGTCGAATCTCGATTACACGTACATGGCGGCGGGGCCGGCGTTTGAAATCGACGCGGGGTGGCAGCCGATCTGGGTCTCCGTCGGCGCCTACTACGGTGCGGCGTGCGGGCCGTGGGACAACTGGGGCAGATGGGAGAACGATTTCGGCGTCGGCGTAAACTGGTCCGGCTCGTGCACGTCGAACAGGACCGACTACGTGAAACTCATCGACGGGCAGAACGGGATCATGCTCGCGACGTCGACGAATCTGGTTCCTTTCGCCGAGGCGGGGAACCGCGCGCAGTTCGCTGGCGGCGTGACTTTCGCGCCGGGCACGGCGTTCGACGTCGGCGACGTCGCGCCGTACGCCACGGCGGCGGAAGTGCCGTCGCTTACCGGCGTCACCGCGATCCGCAACGGGATCGTGAAAGTGGCGGCGTGGAATCTCCGCGCGTCTGATCTGACATCCGGCACGCCGCTTTCCGTAGCCGCCGGTTCGACGCTGGCGTTCACGAACGGCGCGGTGCTTTCGCTCGGAGACCTTCGCGGCGTCGAATTTCCGTACGAAGGAATCACGGTCGCTTCGGCGGCTGACGGCGCATCCATCTCGGGGGCGCCGGCGCTGTCGTCCGAAAGCGCCGCTTTTTACAAACTCGCGGTTTCCGAAGACGGAAAGACTCTGACTCTTTCCAAACGGCTGTTCGGCACGACGGTCATAGTGAAGTGATTCCGCGTCTTTCATCCTGCGGTTCCTCATGCCGCGCATGTTTCGGTTTTGACAACAACACGGGTATACGATCATGAAACACAAGATTTTCTTTTTGACGTTTTTCGCTTTTTTCAGCGCGGTCACGGCTTTCGGCGAGGAAGTTTCCCTGTTCTACAATGCGTGGACCAGCACGGAAAACTATTTCGGCAACGAGTCGTTCAACGTCAAACTGGACAACCGCGTGAACACGGTTCATCTGCGGCTCGACGTCGCGAACGTGAAGAGCCACAGAAACACGTATCTGGTCATCAACGGCGTGAACGTGGTGACGGGAAACGGCGACACGGGCAACCTCGAAATCGGCGGAACGCCGACGTCGGTCACTCCGTACTACGGCTGGGAGTGCTACGTGACCGTGGATATAAATCCAAAGACGGGAAAGGCCGCGGTGCTGTGGAGCACGGCGTCGGGCGGCAACAGGGCCACGGGTGAAGTCGATCTCGGTGCTATCGGCGCCACGATCAACGTTTCGATTCCGGAGTTTCCCGGAAATCTGGCGATGTGTTTCGATGAACTTTCGGTGTGGCAGGAACACATTGAAAAAGAAATTTGGTCCGGCACGGCGAAACTCGTGGACGAGGTCTGGGATTACGACGTCGTCTCGACGGGCGGATACGAGTTCACGGGCGGGCTTGTCAGCGCTACGAATCCGATCACGTTGGTTTTCGAGGGGAAAATCCGCAACAACAAAGCTCCGTATCTGACACTCAACGGCGTCGACGTGCTGTCGGGCGATTCGGATTCGTACGTTCGGATCGGAGGCGAGCGCAAGTCGTCGAAGGGCTACACGTTCAACGACTTCACCGCCACGGTCGTCGTGGATCCGGTTTCGGGATCGGCCTCCGTGCTGTGGAAAAACGTCTGGGGAACCGAATTTTCGGGCGAGGTGGATCTGGGCGATTTCGGAATGTCGCTCACGGTCGGACTTCCGGTCCTTCCGGAAAACGCTGGCATGAATTACAAATCGCTGTCGGTCACGCAGGACTACGAAACGGAACCGAATTCGTTCGACTGTTCAGGCGCAAGAATTCTCTTCGCGATCGGCGACTCCATCACGCAGGGTGTCAGGGGCGGCGGACGCGGCGGATCGTGGGCGAAGTTCACGGCGAACGGTCTCGGCGCCGAATGCATCAACGACGCCCTTTCGGGATCCAAATTGAGCGCATGGTACGCGGTTCTTACCGGCAGGCCGGGGCTCAACGGCGAAACCGGCGGTTTCGACACGCCCGGCACCGTGAGCGGCCTCGACAAGACGCAACTCGAAAACCGCATCAAGGCGGCGGACGTGATGGTGTTCACGCTGGGTTTCAACGATCTCAACATCGAGCACAACGATCCCGACGAACTCGCCGACGAACTCGCGGACTTCGTCGCGGCGGTCCATGCCGTGAACCCCGACGTCAAAATCGTGGCGGTCGGTTCCTCGAAGCACATCGTGATGGACGATCCGATGCCCGAAGGGTTCGTTCACGCCACGTATCCCGAACTGTACGATTACATTCCGGACTTCACGTTCCACGCCGTGCGCGTGCTCAATTCATATCCGTACCGCGACTACTGCGCGTTCGTCGACTGCACCGACATTTTCAGCGAGGAATGGTGCTACACGCCGTGTTCGGACGGTGAGCCTGACGGAATCCATCCCGGATACGACGGATACATGGCCGTGGCTGAACGCGTGCTCGACGTGGTTTTCGACACGCCGCTCGCGACGTCCGAGCCGCCGAAGACGACGGTCCTGTCCGAAACGTACAAAGGCGTGACCGAATCCGCGGCCGCGGGCCACGCGGACTACTACGATTTCGGCGGACACTTCTACAACGTCCGGCTGGACAACCGCGACGGACTCGTGGTTTTGAAACTCCGCGCCAACGTCCACGCAAACTACGATCCTTACCTCGTTCTCAACGGAACGACCGTGCTCGCCGGCGACCCCGTCAACGCCCATACGTTCATCGGCGGCGTGGACATGGGCGTGTACAACCAGTACATGATAGCCAACATCACGGTCGTCATCGATCCGCGCGACGGCAAGGCCATCGTCACCTGGGCCACGGACAGCGAAGGCACGCTCAACAAATCCGAAACGAACATCGGAACGTTCGGCAAGCGGCTTTCGGTCGAGATTCCGAAATTGACAGAGAACAAGCCGATGATGTTCGACTATCTCAAAATCGAGCAGTGGCCCGGCGCCGCCAAGCCGTTGACGACCGTGCTGCTTTTCAAGTGAAAATCCCGTTCCCGTGCCGTGGCGCGGTCTGACCGGCTTTTCGCGGCCGTGCCGCCGCAACGGCTCGAAATGAAACAAGAACGCATGACGTTTGCGTTTTTATGACATAACTCACGGCAATGAAAAACGGATTTTCTCTTCTCCTGACTTCCTGTCTCGCCGCATCATGTTGCGCCGAAGCATTCGTCTCGTTTGAAATGCCGGCGTTCATTCCTGAGGACAAGGAATTCGCCCCGCGTTTCGAATGCGCCGCGCCCGGAGAGCTGGGGCTTCCGGCGCCGGCGGTGCGTTCGCTCGACGGCATGTGGAAACTGGCGAAGGCGGACGTGTCCAAAACGCCGTTTCCCGAGGAGCCGGACGCGGATGAACTGCCGCGCAAAGCTCCGGAGTTCGACGACTCGGAGTGGTTCGATCAGCGGGTGCCTTACGACCTCTACTGCTGCGATGCGTATCCGAAGCGCAACAACATGTGGCCGAACACGGACTTCCCGTATTCGCGCGCGTGGTACCGCCGTGAATTCACGATGTCCGACGCCGAGGCGAAGGGCGCATGTTTTCTCCATTTCGGCGCGGTCGCATGGAAGGCGATCGTTTACGTGAACGGAATCGAAGCGGGACGCCATCACGGCGAGTTCACCGCCTTCGACATCGACGTTTCCGGCATCGTGAAACCCGGCCGCAACACGCTCGCCGTGCGCGTTCTTTCCGACCTCGGTCCGCGGAACACCAACGGAATCATCAAAGACGCCGATCATCCGTACGGCTGCCAATGGTGGATCGCGACGTACCGCGGCGGCATCACCGAGTCGGTCGAACTCGTCGTCAACGAGCGCGCCGGGTTCAGATCTATCCGCACGACGCCGCGTTTCGACGAAGGCGTTCTGGAGGTGGACTGGACGTCGACCGAGCCGCTCGACGGCTGCGAAATTTCGGCGGCGATCGTGGACGCCGGCAGAACCGGCGGCGCGAAAAAGGCCGGCGCCGTCTCCGGCGTGGCGGCGTCCGGGATTTCCGGAACGCTCACAATCCCCGTGTCGAAGGACATCGTGCCGTGGGAAATCGGTTCCGCGCATCTGTACTACGTGTCGCTCGTCGCCGGGAAAAACGGCGAACGTCTCGCCTCGGGCGTTTCGCGGTTCGGCTGGCGCAAGGTGGAAATCAAAAACGGCGGGTTTTACCTGAACGGCGTGCGCCGGTTTCTTTTCGGGGCGAACATCAATTCCGTCGACTACATCCCGTACGGCGATCCGTCCAAGCCCGCCGGTCTGCTCGGCCGTTCAGAGACGCCCGAAAGAATCGACGCCCGGATCGACGATTTCTTCACCCATGCGCTCGCCGGCGGAACCGTGATCGCGCGCACCGCGCACCAGCCGATCGGCGAACGAGTGCTTTCGGCGGCGGACGAATACGGCTACATGATCATGTACGAACACGGGTGGTGCTTTTCGTCGAAGCTCAAATTTCCGGATTTCCGGGACAATTCGCTTTCCGAACTGCACGACATGCTCGAAATCGCGTACCGCCATCCGTCGGTCGTGGGGTGGTCCCTCGGCAATGAAGTGCCGTACTATCAGGGCGAGGCGGCGAAGCTCGCCGTCGAAATGTACGACTGGCTCAAGGCGAACGACAAACACGGCCGTCCGGTCTCGCCGCAGTCAGGCGATTTTTCCGGTCCCACGTTCGTCAAGACCGACATCTGCGATTTCCACGATTACACGGGTCAGGCGACGGACTGGCTCGGCTTCCGCAAGGGGCTGGACGATTACCGCGCGGGCAAGGAAAAGAAATACGGCGATCCGGAACTTTTCAATTCGCGCGCCATCGCGCTCGGTTTCGAGACCGTCGGCTACACCTGGAACGTCGACGAGGACAAGTCGTTCGAACGCGGAAATCTTCAGCACTATCTCGCGTACGCGAAAAAAGATTCGCGCTGGGGCACTCCCAACGGAATCGGCTGCGCCGGCACGGTGCCGCTGTTCAAGGCCGTCGGTCCCGACGCTTCGAACGCCTGCCTCGGGTGGATGGGCAAACGCGTGTTCGAACTCATCCGCAACCACGGCTGGTGGCAGGGTTACGCCGCATGGAGCGCCACGCCGTTGCACTGCTGGCGCCAATGGACGCAGGAAGTTTATCCGACGCTCGCCGTGCCCGGCGGAGATATTCCTCCGACGCATCCGTTCGCCTGGGAGAAGACGGAATACACGGTGCGCGTCCACAACTCGCGCGACGCGGTTCTGCGTGGCGCGGTGCTGAAATTTTCGCTGGCGACGCTCTCCGGCGACGAGACCGACCTCGGCGAACTCCGGGTTCCGGATCTCGCCGGGTTCACGTCGTTCGAGGGCGAAGTTTCGTTGGTGTTTCCCGAGACGCTCAACGAGGCGCAGCTGCGTCTGCGCGTGGTCGCTGACGGCGAGGTCGTCGGGCGGAATTTCTACGACGTTTCCGCGCGTTCGCGCAAGGCCGTGACCGCGCCGGTCGCGGCCAAACGCGAAGCGTTCGTGCTGGCGACGGATTCCGAGGCCAACGTCAAGGCGACCGTGGAACTTCTCGCGCGCTACGGCGTCAAAGCCGGAACGATTGCGTCGTTCGACGACGCGAAGGAGAATTCCGTCGTCGTCATCCCGTTCGAACGCGAGAACCAGGGCGTGGAACTTCCGGACGCCGCGATGGAGAAGCTCGGCGGGAATGGCGTCACGGTGCTGATGCTGGAACAGAATTCCTCCGCGGCGTTTCTTCCGGCCGGCATGAATGTGTTCGACGGACCGTTGTCGTTTTCCGACATGGTGCTTCCGGAGCATCCGGTGTTCGCCGGACTGGGGTGGAAGGATTTCGACGTCTGGAACAATACGCACGGCGGCAGGGTGGTGAATTTCTACGTCGGTCCGGCCAACGAGGCGATGCTCGCGTGTCACGGCGGAACGCTTTACGCGCCGAAGAAAATCGGCGCGACGCTGCTCGAGGGCAGGGTCGGCAAAGGCCGTTTCATCGCGAGCCAGCTGCTGGCGGTCGATTCCGCGGCGACGGATTCCGCCGCCGCCCGGTATCTGCGGAATCTGCTTGAATACGTGTTCGCGGCCGAGCCGGTCGACGCGCGGGAACTAAAGATCAAACTCGATTCCGGCACCGTTGGCGAAACAGTCCGGATTCCGATGGATCCGCTCGTGCTCAAGGGTGACAAGACGCCGGACAAGCCCGCCCGCGCGACCGTGAAAATCGGCGGAAAATACGCGAAGATCCGTGTCGTGCATTCGGCCGGTTTCCCGAACAAAACCGACAAGGTCATGACGTACCGCTTCAAGCTCGAAGGGGCGAAAACGATCGATTGGACGATCGAATGCGGCCGCACGGTTTCCGACGTCGGGGCGCGCGTGCGTCCGCTCGCCGCCAAGCCGGTCCGGCTCGACGACGGCCGTTGGGGCTACGAAGCCGTGTGGGAGAATCCGGAGGAGGATCTGGAGATCGAAAGCGTCGAAATCATCGCGGCGTGCGAAAACAAAGGCGCCGGGGACGACTGGCGCGAGGTGACGTTCCCTGTGCCGTACGTGTGGTCGATCACCGGGGAGAAGTTTTTGCCGGAAACCGGCTGGCTCGAATCCACCCGGATCGGGAAAATGGGACAGCAGTTCGGATGGAAAGGTCCGGCGAACCGCGCCATGAAAGCCGCGGTCGCGAACGGCAAACGTCTGGTGATGGGTTCTTTCAAGGTAAAGCCCGACGGCGAACTCGAGTTCCTCAACAACTGCGGCTGCACGGTCGACGGCGACGGGAATTTCGAGGCAAAGGCGTGGCTTCTCGACAAAGAAGGTTTCATCGAGGGCGGCGAATTCGCGTTCCGGATCATGGATTCGAACTGGTCGCGCGTGTACGCGGAGACGCGGTTCAAGCGCGCTAAAGAGGTCTCCAACCGGGCCGTCGTGAAAAAAGCGAGCGGGGAGTTCGCGAAACTGACCGGCAGAAAGGTCAAGGTCACGATCAAGGCGGACGGCGTGAACGTGCCGGCGGAAACGCGCGTTCCGTTCGCTACGAAATGGGACGCGCCGGACGGCAAGACCGTTTGGAAGCAGCCGTTCTGGCGCGATATGTTCCCGGCGGGCGATTTCAAGGACTTCTCCGTCACTCATTCGATTCCGATCGAGATCCCGGCGGACGCGGCGAACGTGGCGCTGACTCTCGGCGACCTCGCCGAGCCCGCGAAAATCGTTTACACGGAAATCACCGTCGAGGAACTTCCGGCGCAATGATGAAAATTCTCTTTCTTTGCCACGGCAACATCTGCCGTTCTCCGATGGCGGAATTCGTCATGAAGGAAATGACGCGCAGGGCCGGCGTCGAAGACGTGTCGGTCGAATCGGCGGCGTTGCACGACGACGAGATCGGCAACGACATCCACTTCGGCACGCGCTCCGAACTGCGGAAACACGGCGTGCCGTTTTCGCCGCGCGCGGCGTGGCGTCTCACCGCGGCGAAGGCGCGCGAATACGATCTGTTGATCTGCATGGACGCGCGCAACCTCGCCGACCTGCGGCATCTGGTTTATCCGGAGGACCTTCCGAAAATCCATCTGCTTCTTGAATTCGCTGGCCGCTCGCGCGACATCGCCGACCCGTGGTACACGGGCGATTTCGAAGTCACCTACGACGATGTTTCGGAAGGGTGCGCCGGGTTGCTGGAACACATTCGGCGTCCGCCGGAAAGAAACTCCGATCCGTGAAGCTCCCGCTACCGCTCCGCCGAATCGTCGTTGCTTCGCATCACCGATTCCGCGTGCACGGGGTTGGAAAATGACAAATTTCATTCAATCAAATGCTCCGGCTGAATGCCGCGGAGCACGGCGGAGCGGTAGCGGAGCATGTTTGCCAGCCGTCGGAGTTTTTTACCCCGCGCCTTGGCGACCCGCGCTCTTGCCACCCTAGTCCTACTCCTCCTACACGTCCCGCTTGTCTTACCCAACGTGCGCAACCTGCGCCATTGCTCCGTTTGAAAGAAACTTCGATCCGTGGCGCTCCCGCTACCGCTCCGCCGAATGGATTGCGCCACGCGCCGCCGATTTAGCGCGCACGGTATTCTTTTCAAAACAATTGCGCCGAAAATTTGCGGCTGAATGCCGCCGTCCCGCTCGTCCCGCTCTCCGTGCGATTTCCTGGTATACTTGCGGCATGAAAACGAATTCATTCGAAGGATTTCAGCACGGCGTCAATCTCGGCGGGTGGCTTTCGCAATGCGACCACTCGAAGGAGCGCCACGACACGTTCATCGGCGAGGATGACATCCGCACCATCGCGTCCTGGGGAGCGGACCACGTCCGCGTTCCGGTCGACTACGAACTGATCGAAAAGAACGAAGGGGAGTACCTCGAAGAAGGCTTCGCCTACATCGACCGCTGCATCGGCTGGTGCCGTGCGGCCGGTCTGCGCATGGTGCTCGACCTGCACAAGGCGGCGGGGTATTCCTTCGATGAACAGATCAACAACGGATCGGGAAAGGCCGATGCGTTTTTCGAGAGCGAGGCTCTGACGTCGCGGTTCATCGCGCTGTGGAAGACGATGGCGACGCGCTACCGGGGCGAGACGGACATGATGGCTTTCGAGCTGCTCAACGAAATCGTCGATTCATCCGGCGGCGGACGGTGGAACGCTCTTTCAAAGCGCGCCTTCGACGTCGTCCGCGGCATCGCGCAGGACGCCTGGATCATCATCGGCAGCAACAACTGGAACAGCATCGACGCGCTGCCGCAGCTTCCGAAGGCCTACGACTCGCGGACTGTCTACACGTTCCATTGCTACGAGCCCATGTGGTTCACCCATCAGTTCGCCTACTGGATGGATTCATCCGCGCAGGAAACGGTTCACTATCCGGACACCCGCGCCGCCTACCGTGCGGCGGGCTCGGATCGCATGATCGGCGCTTTTTCCGGCTACGACGGCGAGGCGGCCGATTCCGCGTTCCTCGAGTCCGTGATCCGCCGGGCGGTGGAGTCGTGCGCCGACCTCGGGTCTCCGCTCTACTGCGGCGAATACGGCGTGATCGACCGTGCGCCGCTCCCGGACACGCTCCGCTGGTATCAGGACTTCCACGCGCTTTTCGAGCGCTACTCCATCGGCCGCGCCGCATGGTCGTACAAGCAGATGGACTTCGGCCTCGTGGACGACCATTACGCGCCCATCCGTCCGCAGCTTCTCGCCTGTCTGTAGGCCGCGGCGTCGGGCCCGCCGCCCGGCTGCGGGGGGGGGGGGGGGGCGTGGT
>JAZUJQ010000270.1:0-3505 GCA_045642845.1 Kiritimatiellia bacterium | reverse complement strand
CGACCGTCGAAAGCTCCGCGTCGCTCATGCACTTGCGGCACGGATCGGACGTGCGGTTCACGAGGTCCATCGTAAGCGCCTCGAGTTTCTGCTTGGAGAGCGAGGCCGTGAGGTGCTTCGGGCCCGTCGCATCCGCCGTGATGAACGGTAGGTTGATGTCCGTCGAAGCCGCGCTCGAAAGTTCGCACTTGGCTTTTTCGGCCGCTTCCTTCAGGCGCTGCTGCGCCATCGGATCCTTCGAGAGGTCGATGCCGTTGTCGCGCTTGAACTCCGCCACGAGCCAGTCGATGACGATCTGGTCGAGGCCGTCGCCGCCGAGGTGCGTGTCACCGTTGGTCGCTTTCACTTCGAAGACGCCGTCGCCGATTTCGAGGATCGAAATATCGAACGTGCCGCCGCCGAAGTCGTAGACCGCGATGGTTTCGTCCTTCTTTTTGTCGAGTCCGTACGCGAGCGACGCGGCGGTCGGCTCGTTCACGATGCGCAGCACTTCCAGACCCGCGATGCGGCCCGCGTCTTTGGTCGCCTGGCGCTGGCTGTCGTTGAAGTACGCCGGCACGGTGATGACCGCCTGGGTGATCTTTTCGCCCAGAAACGCTTCCGCGTCCGTCTTCATTTTCTGGAGAATCATCGAGGAGATTTCGGGCGGGCTGTAAAGCTTGCCGTCGACTTTCACCGCCGCGTCGCCGTTCGGCGCCGCCACGACTTCGTAGGGCACGGTCGCGATTTCGCCGGCCACTTCGTCGTAACGGCGGCCCATGAAACGCTTGATCGAGAAGATCGTGTTCTTCGGATTGGTCACGGCCTGGCGTTTCGCGGCCTGGCCGACCAGACGTTCGCCGTTTTTCGTGAACGCCACCACGGACGGCGTCGTGCGCATGCCTTCCGCGTTGGGGATGACCTGCGGTTCGCCGCCTTCCATCACGGCCATGCAGCTGTTGGTCGTGCCAAGGTCGATTCCAAGAATTTTGCTCATTTTTTGCTCCTGTTTGTGTTGTTTTTTGAAATGGTTCGTGTTTGTGCCTGATATTGAAGCATTCGCCGTGCCAACTTTTGTGAAAGACCGGAATTTTTTGATTTGAAACGCGAAATCGCATGCCGATCGTGCGAATCGTTTCAGGTCTGTCCCTGCATTTGGCACACTTTTCCGTCTTTGTGGCACACTTTCGGGGCGAAATCGTGTCATTTGTGTGCCGTTTGACACACTTTCGCGTCTTCCAGCTTCTGCCTCCAACCTCGTTCTTCGATTTTCATACCTGTTCCCGAACGGCATGCGCTTGACTCTTACCCTGCGTCATGCTCTACTCTACGCTCGATCACTGATCCGTCTTGCAAAAATGAACGATAGATTAAAAATGAACAACGGCAAATTGAAAATCGGCGAATTTTCGCGGCTGTGCAGGGTGACGGTCCGGACGTTGCGGCATTACGACAACATCGATCTGCTCGTCCCGCAGATCATCGACCGTTTCACGGGGTACAGGTACTACTCGGTCGCCCAGCTGCAGAAGATGCAGAGCATAACGAATCTCAAGGAACTCGGATATTCGCTTGACGAAATCCGCGATCTTTGGGACGACGAATCCCACGTGCCTTCCGTCAAATCGCTCGATGAAAAAATCAGAGTCTGCGAATCCGAGCTGAACCGCCTGCGCATGCGCCGGAAGATGCTCAAGGAGATGCGCGACTTCCAGAGAAAACTGCAGAAGGCGAACGACGTCAGCATCGAATCCCTGCCCGCGATCACAGTCGCGAGCTACCGCGGCGTTTTTTCGTCATACGACGACTTCGGGCGCGTCTGCTGCGAAATCATCGGTCCGGAAATGGCGCGTCTCGGGTGCGAGTGTCCGGAACCCGGTTACTGCTATTCGGTCGAGCACGGCGGTTACAGTCCTAACGCCGCCGACATCGAATACTGCGAAAGGGTGTCCGCCAGGAAAACGGATTCGGATATAATCAAATTCAAGGATGTTCCCGAGGTGCCCTCAGCCGCGTGTCTGAAAGTAAACGGTCCGTACGAAAACCTGGACCGGGGATTCCGTGACGTTTTCGCATGGATTGAAAAGCGCGGCTACACGGTCGCGGATTCGCCGCGCACTGTCTACGTCGACGGCGCGTGGAATCAGGAAGATCCGCGGAAATGGCTCACGATCATACAGGTCCCCGTGGAAAAACGCAGATGAACGACAGGATCATCATCAAAGGTCTGCGCCAGAACAACCTCAAAAACATTTCGCTTGAAATCCGTAAAAACAAAATCACGGTTTTCACCGGGGTTTCCGGCTCCGGCAAATCCAGCATAGTGTTCGATGCGATCGCGGCGGAGAGCCAGCGTCGGATGAACGAAACGTATTCGGCGTGGGTCCGCGCCCGGCTTCCGAAACACGAACGTCCGAAAGTCGACCGCATGGAGAACCTTTCCGCATCCGTGACGGTCGACCAGACGCGACTGGGCGGAAATTCGCGGTCCACCGTCGGGACGATCACCGACATGCATTCGCCGCTGCGTCTGCTTTTTTCGCGCATCGGTTCTCCGCACGTCGGCTCCGCGTCGTTCTTCTCGTTCAACGATCCGGCCGGAATGTGCCCGAAGTGTTCCGGCCTCGGCAAGGTGGTGAAGCTCGACCTCGCGGGACGGCTCGATCCTGAAAAGTCGTGGAACGAAGGCATGGCCGATCTGCCGTCGTTCCGCGTCGGCAATTGGTACTGGAAGAAATACAGGGACGCCGCGATTTTTCCGATCGACAAAAAATTCAAGGATTTCACCGAAACGGAACGCAACCGGCTTCTGTACGGCGCCGACGCGAAGGGCGGGCCGCGGCTCGATAAAAACGTGGAGGGCGTGGAGAGTTGTCTTTCACGGATGCTGCTGCGGCGCGACGCCGGGGACCTGAATGAGGCGTCGGCGCTCCGCGCGACGGATCTGCTGAGAGAGGAGACGTGTCCGCGCTGCCGGGGCGGGCGGCTCAACCGCATGGCTCTCGTTTCCAAAATCAACGGGTGGTCGATCGCCGACATGGCTTCGATGGAATTCACGGCGCTGCGCAAGGTGCTGCGTGCGATCCGCGCGCCGGAGGCGGCGGACGTCATCGACACCCTGGTCCAATCGCTCACGCGCATGATCGACATCGGGCTGCCGTATCTCACGATGGACCGCGAGTCGTCGACGCTTTCCGGCGGCGAAGCCCAGCGCCTGAAACTCGTGCGCCACATGGGTTCGCCGCTGAACGGCCTGATCTACATCTTCGACGAGCCGTCCGCCGGAATGCATCCGCGCGACGTGTACCGCATGGCGGACCTGTTGGAGAATCTGCGCGACAAGGGCAACACGGTTCTCGTCGTGGAGCACGACAAGGACGTCATTTCGATCGCCGATGAAATCGTGGACGTGGGGCCGGGCGCCGGAACCGACGGCGGACGCGTGGTGTTCCAGGGAACGTACGACGCGCTGCTTTCGAGCGGCACGCTCACGGGCGACGCGCTCAAAACGGACGTTCCGCTCAAG
>JAZUJQ010000269.1:0-2534 GCA_045642845.1 Kiritimatiellia bacterium | reverse complement strand
GAACATCCGCGATGCGTTCGAAAACGCACGCGCGGCCGGGGAGATTCTTTTCATCGACGAAGCCGATTCTGTAATTTCGAGCCGTCAGAACGCCGTCCGCAATTGGGAGGTGTCGCAGGTCAACGAACTGCTGCAGGCCATGGAGTCGTTCGGCGGCGTGCTTCTGTGCGCGACGAATCTGATGGATCGCATGGATCCGGCCGTTCTGCGCCGTTTCACGTTCAAACTTTCGTTCGGTTACCTCGACAGGCGCGGCAAGGCGTCTTTCTTCGAAAAGTATTTCGGCCCCATGACCGACGCCGAGGAGGAGGAGCTCGCCGCCATTCCGAAACTCTGTCCCGGCGATTTCAGAACCGTCAGACAGAATTTCTTCTACCGCCGCAAGGCCGTGGTCAACGCCGACCGCATCGCCGCTCTCCGCGAGGAGTCTTTGGCCAAGAGGAAACTTTCCATGATCGGCGAAGCCGACGAGGACAAGTCCCGTCTCGGTTTCGACATCGCTTCCTGACGCTTCCGCCGGCGCTTCAACCCGCAACGCTTATGAAAATCATCCACACGTCCGATTGGCACCTCGGTGACTCCCTCAACGAACACGACCGTCTTCCGGAGCAGAAGGCCTTCCTCAACTGGCTGCTGGACGTTCTGAAACGCGAAAAGCCCGATGCATTGCTTGTGTCGGGCGACGTCTACGACACCCATACGCCTTCGAACGCCGCCACGGAAGCCCTGTTCGGATTCTTTTCCGACGTCATGGCCGCGGATCTGCCGACGCGCATTGTCATGACGGCCGGGAACCACGATTCTCCGTCCGTGCTGCGCGCGACGAGCAGCGTGCTGGAACGCATGGGAACGATAATCGTCGCCGATTCCCCGGAGGTCTCCGCGGCCGGTTCCCTCGTCGTTCCGATCCCGGGTCCGGACGGCTCTCCCGGTCTGGTCGTCGGGGCGATTCCGTTTCTGAGTCCGGGACACTGTTCCAACGCGAGCGACGATTATTCGCTGGAGCGCCCGGAACGTATCCGCAGGGGCTTTTCGGCGTACGCGTCCGCCGTGCTTGAGTCCTGCCGCACTCTGGCGTCCGGCGCGCCGGTCGTCCTCATGGCGCACTGCGCGATCGACGGGTCCCGGTACTCGGAATCGGAAGAGGGCCGCAGAAGCGCTCTCGCCGGTCTGGAAACGATAGGGTCGGCTCCCGTGTTCCGCGGGGATTTTTTCGGCGATGCGGATTACGTCGCGCTCGGCCACCTGCACCTGCCGCAGGTCTGCGGTCGGGAAACGGTCCGCTACAGCGGTTCGCCGCTTCAGATGGACTTCGGCGAAACCGGTGAAAAACACATCGTGGTGGCGGAGTTCGGACCCCGCCACGGCGATGCGGTGTCCGTCCGCTGCATGCCGGTTGAGCAGACGCGGCCGCTCGTGTCGGTCGAAGGTTCCGAGACGGATGTCGTCGCCGGCGTGGAGAAACTGGTCTCGGATGGTTCACCCGCGCTCGTGCGCGTGCGTCTGGGCCGGTATGACGGCGAACTGGATTCCATCTGGCGCGAATTGGAAACGCTGACGGAAAAAACCGGGGTCCGGATTCTTTCCCGCGGACGGCTTTTGTCCGGCGGGGCCAAAACGGTTCCGGCGCCGTCTTTCTCGGGTCCTGGTGTCGACGAGCTGGACGTGTTCGATCTGGCCCGCCGGCGTCTGTCCGAGGCGAATTACAACGACATCGACATAGACCGGTTCATCCGCGCTCTCAAAGAGGGACTTTCCGCATGAAAATACTTTCCGTTCATTTCAAAAACATCAACTCCCTGCGAGGGGAGTGGTCCGTCGATTTCTCCGACAGATCCTATCGTGACGGCATCTTTTTGCTGACGGGACCCGTCGGCAGCGGAAAAACGTCGATTTTCGATGTCATCACCCTCGCGTTGTTCGGTCGCACAGACCGCGTGAACATGTCCGCATCCGAGTGCCCGGTGATGACGCAGGGAACCGGCGAATGTTTCGCCGAGGTCGACTTCGAAGCCAACGGACGCCGCTACCGTTCCAGATGGAGCCGAAGGCGCGCCCACGGCAGAGCCGGCGGAAATCTGCAGGCCGCCGCGCATGTCATTTCAGACGCCGTCACGGGCAGGGAAATTTTCACGGCGCCCGACTTGACGAAGAAGGAAATCCAAAAACTTCTGGGTTCCACGTTCGAGCAGTTCACGCGCATGACGCTTCTTGCGCAGGGCAAGTTCAACGAGTTTCTCAAAGGAACCGAAAACGACCGCGCGGAGATACTCGAACAGGTGACCCGTTCCGAAAAGTTCTCGGAAGCCGGACGGCGCATCAACGAAATCCATTCCATGAAGGAGCGGGACGTCGACGGTCTGGAACTGAGGATCGGAGAAGTCTCCGTGCTGCCGGACGATGTCCGCGCCGCACGGGAAGCTGAACTGGCGTCTCTTGCAAATGAGAGCGCCGCCGTTCAGGCGAGGTCCGATGTCCTCGGACGTCAGGCTGTCTGGGTTCGCGAAGGCGTCGGACTCGCGCGTGAACGGACG